>NZ_QRKJ01000046.1:0-529 GCF_003471905.1 Collinsella sp. AM16-21 | reverse complement strand
GGCACCCGGTCGCGCATCACGGCGTATATCGCCCTGAGCCGCTTCCTCGCGACGGCCTTGAGCGCCCGCCCGTGCCCCATGCCCCGCGCCCTGCAGGCCCGGTAGTACTCGCCGTAGCGCCCCGAGGACCTCACCAGGCTGTTGCACGAGAAGATCAGCAGGGACTTGAGCCTCGCGTCGCCGCGTCTGGACGCCCTGACCGACCTCACCGACGTGCCGGAGCTCCTCACCCTCGGGGCTATGCCGCAGTACGAGGCCAGGTGGTCGTGGTCCGGGAACCTCCCGATGTCGACCGACACCGCGAGCTGCGCCGCGGTCCTCGGGCCGATGCCGGGCACGGTGAGCAGGCACGCGTAGGTCTCGTCGCCCTCGAGCAGCGCCGCCGTCTCGGCCTCGAGGGCCCCGGCCTCGTCGAGGGCCTCCGATATCCGGGCGGCCAGGAACCTGACCTGCCTGTTCTCGGCCTCGACGAGCGCCGGCGGGGGCGCGGTGGAGGCGGCCGCGGCCTCCCCGGCGGCCTCGGCCCGCG
>NZ_QRKJ01000045.1:0-583 GCF_003471905.1 Collinsella sp. AM16-21 | reverse complement strand
GCACCCCTCGACCACACCGCCGCTGGCAAAATAAAAACCGCAGGTAGACGGCTTGCGGTTTTCGCGAAACAAAGGTTGTGGTCGAGGGGTCGGGTTAAAAAGTAGTAGATGCCCCGGTTTCGTGGCGACGGTATTTCGGACACCCTGCCCAGGGTGTCCGAAAGTGGGCAAACAGGTTGCTTTGCGGGTGGATATTGCTGCCATTGTTAAGAAACAGGCCTGAGCTTCCGCATAGAGTTGTGGTGTTTAGTGGTGGATAGACAGAAGAAACACGAGGATTTGAGAAGGATAATCCAAAACGAAAGCGGTTTCCCTGATCGACTAAATATCAGAGAAACCGCTGGTAGATGGTGGTGGGCCCTCCGGGATTCGAACCCAGAACCCAGGGATTATGAGTCCCCTGCGCTAACCGTTGCGCCAAGAGCCCTTGTAAGGTGGCGGCTGCGATAGAGGGCGTAAGAACCGCTTCCCTATCTTGAACCACGACGAAGAATACTACCATGCACGCGCCGCCCGTTCAACGCACGATCTTGTCAACCAGGAGGATCATGGTGCCGCCTTTGACCTTGTGTGCCTATATGAA
>NZ_QRKJ01000044.1:0-595 GCF_003471905.1 Collinsella sp. AM16-21 | reverse complement strand
CATGCCCTGCGGCCCCGCGCGGGCGCCCCGCGGTGCGGTTCGCCGGAATGCAGTCTTACTGGCCCTGTGCGCGGTAGCGGGCCTCGGTGGCCTCCTTGGCGGGGCGCCACCAGGACTCGTTGGCGACGTACCAGTCGATGGTCCGCTTGAGCCCCTCGGCGAAGTCGGTGTGGGCCGGCCTCCAGCCCAGCTCGCGCTGGAGCTTCGTGCTGTCGATGGCGTAGCGGCGGTCGTGGCCGGGGCGGTCGGCGACCCAGTCGAAGTCCTCGGGGTCGCGGCCCATGGCCTCGAGGATCATGCGCAGGACCGTGATGTTGTTCTTCTCGCCGTCGGCTCCGATGAGGTAGGTCTCCCCCATCTCGCCCTTCGTGAGGATGTCCCAGACGGCCGAGGAGTGGTCCTCGGTGTGGATCCAGTCGCGGACGTTCTCGCCGCGGCCGTAGAGCTTGGGGCGCACGCCGTCGATTATGTTGGTGATCTGCCTGGGGATGAACTTCTCCACGTGCTGGTAGGGGCCGTAGTTGTTGGAGCAGTTGGAGATCGTGGTGCGCAGGCCATAGGTGCGGGTCCAGGCGCGCACGAGCATGTCGGAGCT
>NZ_QRKJ01000043.1:258-639 GCF_003471905.1 Collinsella sp. AM16-21 | reverse complement strand
GCGAAAATACGTTGGTGAAAATGGTGAAAAATATATTGACGCTAACAAGGTGGCGGAAGAGGGTCGACTCCCTGCGCTGCCTCAAGGGCGTCGACACCGCGACCGCCGCCGACCTCGTGTTCGAGGCCGGCGAGTTCTCCAGGTTCAGGAACGCCCGCTCGTTCGCCGCGTGGGTCGGCCTGACGCCCTCCGAGCACTCCAGCGGGGAGAGCGACCGCAGGGGCGCGATCACCAAGGCCGGCAACAAGCACCTGAGAAAGACGCTGGTCGAGGCCGCGTGGCACTACCTGACGTGCTCCGGGCGGCCGAAGGACCTCGCCAAGGGCCAGGCCCCGGACCCGGCCGCCCGGAGGCATGCCGCCAAGGGCGTGCGGAGGCTGG
>NZ_QRKJ01000043.1:0-248 GCF_003471905.1 Collinsella sp. AM16-21 | reverse complement strand
CGCCCGGAGGCATGCCGCCAAGGGCGTGCGGAGGCTGGTCGAGAGGCGGGAGGCGCTGCTCGCGCGCGGGGTCCACGGCAACAAGGCGAACGTGGCCACGGCGCGCGAGCTCGCCTGCTGGGTGTGGGCGGTCGGCCTCATGGCCGAGGAGGCGTAGGGGGCGGTCCCCCGCACATAAGCCAATCACCCCGGAAGCGGTTCGATCCGAAGCCGTTGAGGCGAACCTCAGGTCCCTTTTCTGCGAGCGC
>NZ_QRKJ01000042.1:373-661 GCF_003471905.1 Collinsella sp. AM16-21 | reverse complement strand
GGGACGTTCCTTTTAATATGAGCAGGACATTGTCAAGAGGCAAAATCGGGCCTGGCCCCAACGATATGGGGTCAGGCCCTCTCCCTATATCAACCCGTCCGCGGTGACCTCGGCGTGTCTTACCGACGCTCGTCTTTGCAGTTTAATATCCGCCCGTGGCGATCTCTCGCCGGGCAATCCGTTGCTACGGCTGAGGCTTCTACGTCGAACCGACAGTCTGTGCACGCGTGTGGCGCCCTGGGCGCTCGCAGAAAAGGGACCTGAGGTTCGCCTCAACGGCTTCGGATC
>NZ_QRKJ01000042.1:0-295 GCF_003471905.1 Collinsella sp. AM16-21 | reverse complement strand
CCCCCTACGCCTCCTCGGCCATGAGGCCGACCGCCCATACCCAGCAGGCGAGCTCGCGCGCCGTGGCCACGTTCGCCTTGTTGCCGTGGACCCCGCGCGCGAGCAGCGCCTCCCGCCTCTCGACCAGCCTCCGCACGCCCTTGGCGGCATGCCTCCGGGCGGCCGGGTCCGGGGCCTGGCCCTTGGCGAGGTCCTTCGGCCGCCCGGAGCACGTCAGGTAGTGCCACGCGGCCTCGACCAGCGTCTTTCTCAGGTGCTTGTTGCCGGCCTTGGTGATCGCGCCCCTGCGGTCGCT
>NZ_QRKJ01000041.1:0-769 GCF_003471905.1 Collinsella sp. AM16-21 | reverse complement strand
GACATATCGAAGGTGTCGATGTCGCAGAAGTCGAAGTCCTTGGCGACGCCGCGCTCCTCCGCCAGCCTGCGCACAGCATGGCCCAGCTGGCCGTTGCAGCCGGTGACGAGCGTCCTCTTGGGCGCCATTGGGACGACGTCCCTGAGCATCGGGTGGTTGAGGTCGGCCTCGGAGACGGTGGCCTCATCGAGCGGGATCGGCCACTCGATGGCGAGCTCGGGGTCGGCGAGGTTCACGAAGGTGTAGGTCTTCTTGAGCTCGAGGGACCAGTGGGCGTCCACCAGGTAGGTGTAGGCGGTGCCGTCCTCCAGGGCCTGGAAGGAGTTGCCCACGCCGCGCGGGACGTAGATGGCCTTGGACGGGTCGAGCGTGCAGGTGAACACCTTCCCGTAGGTCTCGCTGCCCTCGCGCAGGTCCACCCAGGTGCCGAAGACGCTGCCGCGCGCCACGGAGATGAACTTGTCCCAGGGCTCGGCGTGGATGCCGCGGGTGACGCCGCGGCTGTCGTTGTAGGAGATGTTGTTCTGAACGACCCTGAGGTCCGGGATGCCCAGGGCGGTCATCTTGGCGCGCTGCCAGTTCTCCTTGAACCAGCCGCGCGAGTCGCCGTGGACGGCGAGGTCGACGACCTTGAGGCCCTCGATGCCGGTCTCGGCGACGGAGAGGTCCTTCTCGAATGCGATGTCTGCCATGTGGGAAAAGCTCCTATCGAAGAGGTTGTATAACCGGGGGCGCCCGCGCGGGGCCGCAGGGTCATCCCCATGCCCTG
>NZ_QRKJ01000040.1:456-855 GCF_003471905.1 Collinsella sp. AM16-21 | reverse complement strand
GTGACGGCGCCGAAGGCCAGGCGCGGCGAGCGCGTGGACGCCTCCGCCGACCTGTCGGCGGCCTGCCCGCGCCTGGCCGCGTGGCCGCGCTGCTGCAACGGGTGCGGGCGGTACCGCACGATCGGCTGCAAGCGCCGCCCGCACGTCTTCTACGAGGCCCGGGCCGCGCAGCTGTGCGCCGACTCGGTCCTCGTCTCGTCCAGGCGCGGGATAGACGCCGACGAGCCCGCCGCGGCAGCCAGGCTGGAGGCGATAAGGGACTGCCTGCGCCGGGGGCTGTCGCCCGAGCAGATGGCGGCGCGCAACGGCGGCCCGGTGGACCTGTCGCCGTCGACCATCTACCGCTGGGTCTCGGCGGGCTACGACGGCATGACCAACATGGAGCTCAGGCGCAAGGTC
>NZ_QRKJ01000040.1:0-446 GCF_003471905.1 Collinsella sp. AM16-21 | reverse complement strand
CGACGGCATGACCAACATGGAGCTCAGGCGCAAGGTCGGCTACAGGCCGAGGAAGCGCGCCGCGCGCCGGGCGGCGACCCGCCACTCCGCCCGCAGGTCACATGCCGCGTTCCTCGCCCTCGGGGAGGACGCGTGCGCCGCGGCCTGGGAGATGGACACCGTCGAGGGGGCCCGGGAGGACAGCGCCTGCCTGCTCACGCTGCTGCACCGCCCCAGCAGGCCCCAGCTCGCGCTGCCGCTGGAGGAGAAGACCGCCGGGTGCGTCGCGGGCGCCCTGGAGGGCGTCCGGGCGGTCCTCGGCGCCGACGGGACGCGCCGCGTGTTCCGCGCCGTGCTCACCGACAACGGCCCCGAGTTCTCCGACGAGGTCGCGATCGCGGCGCTGCTCGGCGAGGGGCGGGGCGAGACGAGGCTGTTCTACTGCGACCCCCGGCGCAGCGACCAGA
>NZ_QRKJ01000004.1:0-160616 GCF_003471905.1 Collinsella sp. AM16-21 | reverse complement strand
ATGGAAACGGATGTTCTATCGGGACACACATTTTGTCCTATAAGCCCCGAGTTCGATATCGCTCGTATTCCTCGATATAGTTCCAAAAGTTCATATGCCCATTTCGATCATAGGGCCTCTTTTGCCGAAGTTCAGGCCAAGATTTTAGATTCAGGGTACGTTTCTCATCATGCGTTCTACCCTCTTATTTCCAACGAGATCATTACTGTTCGGTATCGTGGAGGTAAGCGAAGCTGCAAAGTTCGCAATATCGCTTATGCCTCGCATTTCGATCACCGCGTCTTCCAGTACTACTCTTATCTGTGGTCGGACTTATATAACAAGAAGGCTATTGCCGAAGAGTTTAATGAGGTTGCCGTAGCGTACCGCTCTTCGCTTTCATCAGACAGCGCCGTAACTGCTGGCAGCAATATTTCCTCAGCTAAAAAGGTATTCGACTATATGCGTGAGCAAGATTCGGCTTTTGTGCTTACGGGTGATTTCGAGAGCTTCTTCGACAACCTAAATCATGCCCATCTAATAGCGTCGTTGCGTTCGTTGTTTCCCAGTGGACGCTTGCCGGACGATCACTATCAAGTTATTAAAAATATCCTTCGCTATTCGTGCTGGCCTATTGCTGATTTGGCTGCTCGACATGAATTTCCATGGCCAGTAATCGATCCTACTCGGGAGAAAATGATCAATGAAGCGGCTATCGAACTTCGGTTCAAGTCTATTCGTGAACTTAATAAGCTGGATGTTATCTTGCCAAGGTCTGAGTTTCTTGCAAACAAAAGTAAAGTCATCACCAGGCCGTGGCGGCGAACGGGTATTGATCTCGGCATTCCTCAGGGTCTTGCTGCAAGTGGAGTGCTCGCTAACATCTATATGACCGATATCGATATGAAGGTCAGGCTTGCCGTTGAACGGGTTGGTGGCTTGTATCTTCGTTATTGCGATGACTTTATTATTGCCGTTCCAAAATCTGGCTTTGATGCACTTGTAGAGGCAATCAATCTAATGGCCGATGTCGATTCCGTTAAACTGCAATCTGAGAAAACCAAGGTGTTCCGGGTTGATGGCAACGGAGTTGCTCAGCTTGATTTTGAAAGCGTTTGCGCGGGTGAGGTTCTTTCGTATTCCGGTGCACATCCGGCGCAGAAAGTCAGTTTCCTGGGGTTTGACTTTGACGGGCGCATTGTAAGACTTCGACAGTCTACGGTTGGAAAGTACCACAAACGTCTCCGTGAGGCGGCCACTGCGATTGCGCGTTCTAATGAGGGAGAGGGGAGACACGCATCAAAAAAGCGCGTCTCCGCTCTATATCAACATTATTCACCACTCGGTATTAAGGGAAGAAGGCTATGCCCCTCGGGTGATGCTGACCCTTCTGCATTTTCTCGCTATGGGAACTTTCTTTCCTACGTAGCGAGAGCCCAAAAGGCGTTTCCAAATGATCCGATTGCCCCCGACGAGGCTAAGATTTATAGGAAGATTAAACGCTTGAGTGCTCGGTAAACGATGGCTTTAGCGCTGGATTATTCATAGCCATAAATACTAAATCGATATCGGCCAATTCCGATCACTAGGTAACAATTGATGTGCCTTCACGCGGTCGCGGAACGATGCCTCTGAAACTCGAGCCGAACATCAGAATGATATGACAAGAATGGTAGTGTCGCGAAAGTTGGTGTAATGGACTCCTTGGCCCCTGTGTCCAGGATCCGGAATCTATCGATATCCTAGGCCGACTCCACTCTGTCGGCAAGCTCAAGGCTGGATTCGACCATCTTCCCGGCAGTCTTTTCCAGCTCGGCCCAGTCATGACAGCACGATGCTCCCCTTCGCAGCGCCGCGTCGTGCAACTCGGCCATCTTCCTCTCCGAGAAGTAGCGCGAGGTTGCCATGGAAACGGCCAGGATAACCCCGAAAGCGGCCTGAACGCGCCATGGTGCGCGTATTCTAGGCGAAGGCACGGACCCTTCCGAGCCAGGACGGGCCGCTCGCTCGGCCAACTTTGGCGTACCCTGCTGGAACGGCTTCCGTCAACATCCGTAAAACTACCGCAAAGAGGAGGCCACAGTGATAGATAAGAGGCTTATTGAAGCCGTTCCCGGAGCCGAGAGACTTAAATCCGCAATGATTACCCCAGAATTGTTTGTTAAGGACCTCATGCAAGACTATTCTGGGCGTCCGTTATATACATACGAGGAATGGACGCGCGAGCTCATCAACCACTCTAACGCTTTCAAGGAACTGACCAGAGGTGCGGAGTTTCATGCGCCCGTATCCGAGGCAAATGGGGAGTGTGATGCGGTATCAGACGCGTATCAGTTAGATTTCAAGCTCATCTTCGGAAAATCCATGATGCGCGCCGTAAGTCTCACTTCGTCAAGGCGAGTTTCAGACCGCGGAATAACTTTAGAACAACTTTGCAGAAGTCATGTAAAAGAACAGAGAGGCTTACGCCTGCATGCAATTCTCAGGGATTACAGCCTCGCCAAGCTTGACGAGCTTCTAAAAACTGAGAGTAATAAACAATTGAGCGAAGAAGACCGTGAGGCCCGAGGACTTCTTCGCTCAATCAGTCATTCGAAAAACTTGCTGCTAATTTATCCTTGCCGCTTTGAAGGCATCGACAGACTGCCTGAACTTGAGGAAACCGCCAACGCCGCACTTTACTATGACTTCCGGAACGTGCTCGACGTCCGACGGATACACCATCCCGGCAAGGACACCTTCCTTTCATATTTTTGCGACGACCGCATGGTTGTCACAAGAGCGAGCGGGCACGGCCTATCCAAGTTCGACGATATCATGGTCGCAAAAAGCAGAACATACATGGATATTATGCGTATGCGTGATCCCGGAGAGTATCAAAGGCTGCTGAAACTTGTTTAACCGACCGCAAGGGCTAGTTTTGTGGACATCAACCCAAGATGGGACCTGCCAAGAGGACCGGACGCCGCTGCGTTCGGACTCGTTTTTCTGCATTCAAAAGCAACGCTGAGCTCGACCTCACGGCTTGCGCCTGCTGCTCGGCGGCCTTCTGAGGCTGAACCCCCTCTGCAATGGCTGCCATAGGCATCGTCGCGTTGACCATGGACGTGCACGCGGTCGCACAGAGCGGGTGGTAAAGGGGGCGTTTCATAGCGGAGCCTCTCGGTGTGCAGCCAATAGGGTCCGAAGGCAGTTTCAGGCCGGCACTCCGCACATTTTTTGTTGGGGTTTTACGGGAACCCCAGTCAACATCAGCGACCTTTCTGGGGTATGTTGGTTGATCCGGGGTGCGCAAAACAACAGTTTCAAATATTGTTGCTTCCTGTTCAATTCTGTCTATCTACAATTAATCGCAAGCGTATGACCTGAGGAGATTGTTTACAGGTGGAATCGGTCACTATTCATTGGATTGTCTTTTATGTCTTTATCGGTTTGTCGAGCGTTCAGCTTGTCCGCTTTGCTGGGCCCTCGGCGATCGGAGGGCAATACACCGTCGAAGAACTGTATCCCTCCGATGAGTCGGGCAGGCTGAACGTTGCCTACCGAATTCTCGCTCCAACAATTTGTTGCCAGCTCCCGGTGTTTATTATGGCTTCGATTTGCGATGCGTTTTCAGTTCCAGGTCCTTCGCTGCGATACATGCCTACCCTTTTCTATTGGTTGTTTCTTGGGGTAATCAAGCATGCAAGGGGTAAATTGCGGTACCGGACTCTTCCTTTCTCATTCGAGGCGTTCATGTCTCTTTTGCTGTCCGTCGCATTCGATCACTTTGTTATCGATGGCTATCTCGGAGGCCAGGGGCTAGATGTGCTTGATACTTCGAGTATTGCCTTTGAGTTTGAGCTGGCATTATTTGGTGTTGTGACCTTTTGGATTTCAACCTTTTTTAAGCGATATCAAATTAAGTTTAGCCGTGTGTACTCAAATGCCGCTCCATCATATGTCGTTCCTTCGGACTCCGTATTTGGTTACTCTTCAATCGATACGGGTGAGGCCAGGCTCTTCTCATACGAGCGCGAATATGGCGATCTCTTACCTCAGCGATTTTCAAGTGATCTTCTGTTGAGAAGTGTTTTCTTTGCAATTATGGCGATTGAGGACGGGAATCGGCCCGAGTTTATCCGAACGATCGAGCGCATGGCAGCTCATTTCCATTTGGCAAAAACCACTGGAATAATGCAGCAGACGAGCGATGCTCCTTTGTCTGATATGGATAGCGTTAAACTCGCAATTCCCTATATTGAGCGCATGTGGGACCAGTTTCTTGTTGAATTCGCCCGTTCTGCCGAAGGGGCAGGGGGAGACGCCCTACGAATCTTCAAGTGTTACTACACCTATGATTACTGTATGTTGTCGCGGACTATCCGCAATCATTTTGCGCCGTTTTACGGGGACTATTGTGGAACGAGATTACTTAATGCTAATCGCGTATTTTGCGATGTTCTTGAATTTGAGGAAAGGCAGCGCTACGGATTGCTTCCAAAGACGGTTTCTGCGACTGGATCGATATGCGCCACTGAGCTTGGATGGCTTTCTGGGGAGTACTGTTATTGGGCCGATTACAATACGGTTGTATCCTGCCTGAATGAAAATGATGGCAATGGCGTTAAACTGGTCAGCAAAAATGATGTGAATAAAACCCAGATAACCGAGACGACCTTAAGGCTTAAGGAGCAAGGTGTTTCCGTTCTTGAGGCCAAGTATGTGCCCGGCGCTTCGGCGACCATCGTGTGCATCGGCGATTCCTCGAAGATTTCGAGTACTGTCGGTAGTGACTGGATGGTTGTTAGCTAGGTGAATCATCTTTGCCTTTCCGCATATTGATTGCGCATTCTCGTGCACGGACGCGAAAATGCTTCGCATTAGTTTCAACGCGAAGAGTATTTGCTACATGATTAACTTTTTTGGATGCGCAATTACTGCGCATCTAGGTTAACATCCAGTTAGTGATGCAGTTGTCGTGGGCTCTACGTGAGGCGATGACAAAGGAGGGTCGTTGTTTGGTTGTTATCGGCAACGGCCCTTTGATTTTAGGAGTTACTTTGGCGATGGAATTTTAGACTTTCGCTCAACTTATCGAACTCCTAGAGAGTCATGGCGTTCTAACTGATGCCGCTGCGCTAGATTGCCTGAGGCGCGAAATGAATATTTGCTCGTCGGAACACTGCTGAATATTGGGTCACCTGTGCGGTTCGAATTTTCAATTGTCGAGCAGCTTTGTCTCCGATGAAGTCTTGCAATTCTAGTAAAATCCAAACATATGTTCTATACTTATGGAAGTAGCTTGTTTGGAGGCGCTAGATGGAAGTCGGAAGAGATGACATTGTAGAAAGCGTTGTACGTTTGATAAATGGGGTGGGGCGTAGCCCATATTTATTCGTCGGCTCGGGCTTTTCCCGTAGATACATGGGTACCGACGATTGGGTTGGTTTGTTAAGGCACCTCTGTTCCCGTCTTTCCGATGATCCCTTTCGGCTTGACTCGTACCTGGCACGTTGTCCAGATGAGTCTGACAATAGCGCATTGCCCTCTGCCGCGACGATGCTTGATAAGGATATGCGCATAGCTGTTCTTGAGGACCCTCGCTTCGCTTCTTTTAGAAACGATCATGTAGAGGACATTCGTCAGCGTAAATCTATTTTAAAGATCATGGCGGCCGAGAGGTTATCCTCGTTCAAACCTGAATATATGACGCATGAGCTTGATATCTTGAGAGAGGTTGGCAGGCGGCGTATCTCTGGAGTTATAACAACCAACTATGACTGTCTCCTGGAGTCGCTATTTCCCGAGTTTAAAGTTTTTGTTGGCCAAGACGATCTCGTCTTTCACAGAACTTTTGAAATGGGTGAAATCTATAAGATCCACGGTTCTATGGATAATCCTGAATCTATGGTTCTTGAGGAGGCAGATTACGCAAAACTCGCCGAAACACAGGATTACTTGGCTGCCAAGTTGTTAACTATTTTTATGGAATACCCAATTATTTTTATCGGTTATTCCCTTAACGACCCCGATATCCAAGCTATCCTCATGTCGATTTCGCGCTGCCTCGGTTCTAACAATCTTGCGTTGCTTAGAAAGCGCTTTATCTTCCTTACTAGGGGAGAAAACGCAACCTCAACTCATTCGTTTACCTTTCCAGGTATTGGCGAGATAAGCATGACCGAGATTAGGACGAACGATTTTGGTGCAGTGTATGAAGCAATTGGACAATCCAAATGCTCCTTCTCGCCCAGGATCATTCGTGAGCTTCGCAGGAGCATCTACGCCTTGGCTGATGAGGGCGATCCGAATGACTCTCTGGTAGTTGAAGCGAGTTTTAGCGACCTCGAGAGACTTCCGGAGGGACAGCATCTTGTGCTGGGTATCGGTGTTGCGAATGCTTCTTTAGGGCACGGGCATATGGTCAAAGCCGAACTTCTATATCGTGATGTTGTGTTTGATGACGAACATGTTGCTCCTAAGCTTGCCGTCGAGGAATACCTTCCTTCGCTGCTTGCTTCTAACTCGGGTGGTTTGCCCATGTATAAGTATTTAAGCGCGTATTCAGGGGAAGTTCTTAATCCAAGGATGCTAAAGGAAATAGATGAGAAGAAGGATTTAGATGCTTTTCTAAACAACAGCCTACGAAAGGCAAAAGGTAGCTATCATCATTCGGGAATTAGACACTCGGTTCAGTCTGTTATAGCTAACGAATGCTTTGAGGAAGCATTTAAAAAGCTTGTGCTACTTGAAGAAGATGAGATCGATCTAAATAAGTTGCTTGAATATCTGAGGGCGCTCATCACGGACGATCGCAAGATAATCCACGGTAATAGCGAGCTGAAACGGCTTATTAGAATGTATGATTTCCTTAAGTACAAGAAGGCCTTCGACATATCGGCTACTAGTGAGTAATCCCACCTAGCGTCTATGAAGAAGGCCATCTTTGTAAACTATGGCATCTGAGCGTATAGTGCGAACACCACGTGCAAATGCATACTTAATATAACGCTTTCTGCTTGAAATCACAATGGTGTCTGTTTCGACCCGCCAATCAAGGGAAGATAGTGTAGAGTATCTTCCTGCAATACAAAAGCTCTTTGGGAGCTTTAAGGGTGACGCTTTCAAATTGAGAGTGTTGCCCTTTTTTCATGTATGCAATGTGTGACGTACTAGCCAAGCACCATCCCGGCAATGGAATGATCGAGCATGGGCGGCTTCTACTGGTTGACGTGATCGTGGTCAAACAAGTGATATCGATTAGAATTAAATCAATTGCGCTGGAAGCCTTCGGGCGACACCTGAAGAGGGTTGATGCGTCGGTCCTCTTTTTTTGTTTGGATGTAAGATTCGGCCAGGCAAAACAAGGATCTCATTTGGGGAGAACAAATATCCGGCGGTTTTCCGCTTCGGGACGCGCGGTTTAAGGGTGCTTTTCGGAAGTGCGGGGAAAAATCGGAAACCTCCGAGCATAAACCGAATTTCGGCAACAAAACCGCAGGTCGCGGAAGGCTAAAACAGGGGTCTGGTCTGTCGATCTCGGTTTTTCACCGCACTTCCGGAAACGCCCGACGGAAGCATGCGGCAAATTTTGGAACCCTCGAGCACATCGTCCTTTTCATGAAAGGAACCCGCAGGTAGAAGCGTTGCCACTATCCAGTGTGGTTGACGTGTCTAGAATATGCCGCACACTTCCGGATTTTGCATAAGCTCGACTGGTTTGTTTATCGATTGGGGCAGAGGAATCTTGTCTGGACCTCGTTATATGTATTTAAATGGATGAACTTAACCTATAAGTTAAGTTCATCTAGAAATGGGAGGTGCCCTTTGGCAGAAGGATATGATCTTGTCGAATATAGAGACCTCAAGGGTCGACCGTTTTGGGAATTGACGGCTTCTCCCGACAACTCTCAATTCCAGAAAATGTTGTCAGACCCTAAGCGGAAATTAACCGCTCGAACAATGATCGGCCAGAATAGCACGTCAACTTCTGGAATCTGAGCCTTGACTTTTATACTTGGCTTTCGAAACGGAGAACACAATGAATAAAGTAGATTTATCTGATTTTTACGCCGATACAGAAACCAGCGAAACACGCGCTTATGAACACGCGCTAGATATCGAGTTTATTGTTCATCGCGAGATGAAGCGTCTGGGTTTAAGCAAAAGCGATTTGGCAAAGCGTATGGGCGTGAGCCTTCAGTCGCTTTCGAAGCTGTTGAATTCTCAGCCCAATATGACGCTGAAGACGATCGCTAGGTTCGAGCTTGCTTTGGGTATCAATATCGTTCCTAAGGTTACCGTTAGCTATTCTAAAGAGCTACCGTTTCTTTCATCCAACAATTTCGTGCGAGAGCAATGGTCTTTTAGGAACGAGCGTCCGTCCTCGCATGTGAATCTCGAGATGATTTCCGGAGGTTTGGCAGCATGAGTGGGGATTTTATTGCTCCGATTCAAGTCGTTCATTTGTTCGTCGTTGACTCCGATTTCCATATCGAGGATTCGCCCTCGGATAACATGGAATTAAAAGTTGACGTTAGCTACCAAGATGTCCATCTTTCGAAAAAAGGTAATGATGCACGCGCAAGTCTAAAGATGTGCGTAATTGGCAGCCTCCTTGACAGAGACGAAGGTGCACAGGAGAAGATGCACGCTGGCGTTACAGTATCCATCTCGGTTTCAGCGCAAATGCCAATGAACTCTCCCGATGACGAGGCGCGTCACTACCTTCTTTAAAATGCTATTTCGATGGCATATGCCCATGCAAAGAGCTATTTGATGGTTGTTACTGGACTTTCACCCATGGGAGCGCTTACATTGCCTGCCATTCTCCCTGCAGAGCTGTCAGCAGATTGCGATGTGCCTTTTCAGAGCGAATAGCATTTCCTCGATGAATCTAAGTCGAATGAGTTGCCGCTCTCACATCCTCTAAAAGTTCTTAAAACAGCCTTAAAGGCGCCTTGGCTCGCTTTTACAGCGTACAATACGCATGTTTGACTATGGCAAAAGTAGATTTTTGGGGAGGGGGAACGCCGTGGAAGTGCTGGTTGTTGGCAACACCGCATATGTTGACGATGACTTTTGCTCCAAGGCGTTCCCCGGCGACCATGTGTAGGTCGTAGCCGCGCAGGACGCGCGCCGCGATGAGTCGTCGCCCCATGCTTCGTGGAAAGAGCTCCTCCAGCACCTGGACCAGGCCTACGAGTTTGAGCGCGTGGTCTACCTTTCTACCTACCTCACCCCGCATACCGTGACTTTTGGCGACATTGGGCTGCTGCGCTCGGTGTTTCGTGCCTGTATGGGACGCAATGTGCAGCTGCTGTTTATTGCGGGGCCCGCGGGTGCAGAGGGCACCACTGGCGGATGTGACGACGACGCCACGGCCGCCAGTGGGGCCCAGACGGGCAAGGGCATTATCGCCCGCGCTGCCAACGACCTGTGCCGTTACTATGCATCGCGCGACGGCATCCAAGCCAAAGTCCTGCGCGTGCCGTATCTGTATACCGCATCGCCGGCATTAACCGACCCATTTTTGATGCCGTTGTTCGAGGCATGCTCGGGCGGGTCGGTCGCGCTTCAGGGTGCGGCAGATGCGCCGTTTCCCCTGCTGTGTGCCGAGGAACTCGCGGTGTTGGTGCATCGTATCTTTGACAGCTGGGATGCCAACTTTGAGATGCTCGACGTTGCAGACGCTTTTGGCCACCCGAGGCCTATGGCGTGACCGTTGACGCTCCGGGTGCGAGCGTGACCTATCACACGCTCAGCATCTAGGCGTTTCGTCGCCTATCGGCGCTATACTGCAGCCGTTGCCCACGATGCGGGGAACACCCGCATCGTGGGTTTTTTGCTTATGAAGGGACGGTGCCGCGTGGACGTACAGCAGCTAGAAGAGGCCTGGGCTGCAAGGGCCGGCGCGCGTGAGGCGCGTCTTGCTGCAGCGCCGCATGTGCCGGCGGCGCTGTCTCTGTTGGGGATTGTACGTCCCGGCGATCGCCTGGTTGCGTTTGCCGATGACTTTGCCGATGCGTTTGCGCGCGGCTTTGAGTGCTGCGACGTGGCTATGGTGGAGGAGCCGTCGGTTGCGGCGTTTACTGCTGCGTCCGAGGGCTTTGATGCTTCGTTTGAGGTCGAGGGGCCGCACCTGTGGTGGTTCGTCAACTCTATTGGTGGGTTTGGATTGCGCGTGCCCGATCTGCGCGCGTTAGGACGTGCCGCGCGTGAGGCTCATGCGCTGCTCGTGGTGGATAACACCGTGGCTGGTGTCTTTGGGTGCGATCCGTTGCGCTTGGGTGCCGTGCTGTCGCTCGAGGCACTTGACCGCGTGTGCGCCGGTGAGGCTCCGCACAAGTTGGTTGCCATATCGGTCGCGCGCTCGCAGCTCAAGCGCCATCGTGTGGATGCTGCTGCCGAGTGCGCGCATGCTCTGCTTGAGGGCTGTGGCTTGGTCAAACTTGATTTGCCTGCTGATGAGGCCGGTGTGCTGGAGCGCGGGCTGGACTCGCTCGATGCCCGCATGCAGGCACATTTCGACCGCGCACGTGCGCTGGCCGAGTACTTGGCTGCCAATGAGATGGTGCACGCCGTGCGCTATCCTGGACTGAGCTCGCATCCCGACCATGCGGTTGCAACTGGAATCCTCGAGCACGGCTTTGGTCCGGCAGTTGAGTTTGACCTTATCGAGCGCAGTGCGGGCGATTTGTTCGATGCTTTGCCGGGGGAGTTTCGCACATCGCCCGCCGGCGGCGCAACGACGCGACTCTCTGCTCCGCGCGGCAAGCAGGGGAGCACCATTCGCCTCTTCGCCGGTACCGACGACCCCCTGGTTGTAGCGTCCACCCTGGACAACGCGCTCCGAAAGTAACTAATCGGGGTGTGTGTCACGAAAACGGCCTATTTTCTACGTTTAAGCCATAGGGGTCGACCATACCCGCCTATTTCGAAAAATGCCAAGCTGTCTACCAGCGGTTTTATTTTCATAATGTCCGGTATGGTCGAGGGTATTCAGCTAAACGTAGTAGATGGGCC
The DNA here is from genome assembly GCF_003471905.1 of Collinsella sp. AM16-21. NCBI lineage: Bacteria > Bacillati > Actinomycetota > Coriobacteriia > Coriobacteriales > Coriobacteriaceae > Collinsella > Collinsella sp. AM16-21. The sequence goes on along the minus strand of NZ_QRKJ01000004.1, from coordinate 149,630 downwards.
CGTTTTGTGGCACGAGCCTCAATCCGAGGGCACGGTGGACAACAATTCAGTCCCAAAAGGACTACTCTGCATTGATGCTGGCGATGAGGTCGTTGGCTTTGGTGGCGATGACGTTGTTGATGTCGGCCTGCAGCTCCTCGTAGGCCGCTATGGCGCGCTCGCCGGCGGGGGTGAGCGATGATCCGCGGGCTCCGTCGCGCTCGATGAGCTTGCAGCCCAGCTGGCCTTCGGCCTCGTTTACGATGCGCCAGGCCTTGGAATACGCCATGCCCATGCTCTTGGCGGCACGGTTGAGCGAGTGTTCGTGGGCAATACCCTGCAGCAGCAAGACGCAGCCGTGACCAAACACGCCCGGCAGATCCTTGTCGCACGCTTGAATGACCAACTTTGCCGTCGTCCTGTACTTCATACGCCCCACGTCTCCCCGCTAAAGTGTTTGCTGGGCAAACGCAAAGCCTGCGTCAAACCCTCGTGTGCTCTTCTTAAATCATGCATTGTAGCAGTCAAAGTGCGTTAAGATACTTCCCCAGTATTGGGCGCCCAAGGTTGGGCTGGGTCCTACGAGGCCTGCAGCCGACCGGTCGCATGGAAAAAGGAGAAACATGGCTACGTTCTTTCCCGGTGAGTCCCACACGTTTTCGGAGTATCTGCTGGTCCCTGGCTACTCGTCCTCGCAGTGCATCCCCAACAACGTCTCTCTTAAGACGCCGCTGACCCGCTTTAAGCGCGGTGAGAAGCCGGCAATCACCCTGAACATCCCCATGGTTTCCGCCATCATGCAGTCCGTCTCGGGCGTCGACATGGGTGTCGCGCTCGCTACCGAGGGTGGCCTGTCCTTCATTTACGGTTCCCAGACCCCCGAGTCCGAGGCCGCTATGGTCAAGGCCGTTAAGGATCACAAGGCCGGTTTTGTGCAGTCCGATTCCACGCTGACCCCCGACATGACCATGGAGCAGGTTATCGCCCTCAAGGAGAAGACCGGTCACTCCACCATGCCGGTTACCGACGATGGCACCCCCAAGGGCAAGCTCGTGGGTATCGTCACCAGCCGTGACTATCGCCCCAGCCGCGATGATCACCAGAAGAAGGTCTCCGAGTTCATGACCCCGCGTGAGCAGCTCATCGTGGGCGACAAGAACATCAGCCTCAAGGTTGCCAACGACGTGATCTGGGACAACAAGCTCAACGCCCTGCCGATCGTCGACGACAACGATCACCTCATGGGCATCGTCTTCCGCAAGGACTACGACAGCCATAAGACCAACCCCAACGAGCTGCTCGACGGCGATAAGCGCTACATGGTCGGCGCCGGTATCAACACCCGCGACTATGCCGAGCGCGTGCCGCTGCTCATCGAGGCCGGCGCCGATGTCCTGTGCATCGACTCTTCCGAGGGCTTCAGCGAGTGGCAGAAGCGCACCATCGAGTGGATCCGCGCCAACTACGGCGAGGATGTCAAGGTCGGTGCCGGTAACGTCGTCGACGCCGAGGGCTTCCGCTTTTTGGCAGACTGCGGTGCCGACTTCATCAAGGTCGGTATCGGCGGCGGTTCCATCTGCATCACCCGTGAGACCAAGGGTATCGGCCGTGGTCAGGCCACCGCGCTGATCGATGTCTGCCGCGCTCGCGACGAGTACTACGAGGAGACCGGCGTCTACGTGCCCGTGTGCTCCGACGGCGGTATCGTCTACGACTACCACATGACGCTTGCTCTTGCCATGGGTGCCGACTTTATGATGCTGGGCCGCTACTTCGCCCGCTTCGACGAGAGCCCGACCGAGCGCGTTAACGTTAATGGCCAGTACATGAAGGAGTACTGGGGCGAGGGTTCCGCGCGCGCCCGCAACTGGCAGCGCTACGACCTGGGCGGTGCCGCGAAGCTCAGCTTCGTCGAGGGTGTCGACTCCTACGTCCCGTACGCCGGCTCCCTCAAGGACGGCGTGGGCGGCACGCTTTACAAGGTTAAGTCCACGATGTGCAACTGCGGCGCCCTCTCGATCCCCGAGCTCCAGGAAAAGGCACGCCTGACGCTGGTCAGCTCCACCTCCATCGTCGAAGGCGGAGCCCACGACGTTGTCGTCAAGGACTCCCAGCAGTCTGTGTCTTATCGATAAGCGGCTTTCCCAAGCACCGCACCTTGGACCTCAAACCGTCGCTCGCGTACCAAAGTACGCGTCGCTCCTCTTTCGGCCCAAACTGCGGCACTTGGAAAACCCGTCAATGCTAGGACGGGTCACAAATAAAGGTTGAGTATCAACCACGTTATTTAGATAAAGCGAGATGCCTGCAAGTCGCAGGCATCTCGCTTGTCGTATTTGCTATCATCATGCGAGTTAACGATGTGGCGGGGCGTTCTTACCTTTGCTCGCTGCAAGTTCCGCACGAGCCGAAGAGCACTTAATGTGCTCTTCGTGCGAGCAGGACTGTCCGCAGCAGCGAGTAAAGGTAAGAACGCCCCGCCCCAACCCAGCTAACAAAGGAGCTGATATGTGCGATTGCACAGATCATAAGGACGAGATTCCTGCCTACGACGCACAGGCCATTGAGTCCAAGTGGATGAAGGCCTGGGAGGACTCCAACCTCTTTGCCGTGGACACTGACGACAGCAAGCCCAAGAAGTACGTGCTCGAGATGTTCCCGTATCCGTCGGGCGACCTGCACATGGGCCACGCGCGCAACTACACCATCGGCGATGCCATGGCCCGTCAGGCCCGTATGCGCGGCTTTGACGTGCTGCACCCCATCGGCTTTGACGCCTTTGGCCTGCCCGCCGAGAACGCTGCCATCAAGCACAATACGCAGGCTGCCGCCTGGACGTATAAGAACATGGACCAGGCGCTCGCCACGATGAGGCGCATGGGCTTCTCCTACGATCTGGATCGTACCGTTAAGACCTGCAGCCCCGACTACTATCGTTGGGGTCAGTGGATCTTTGAAAAGATGTGGGAAAAGGGTCTGGTCTACCGCAAGAAGAACCCGGTCAACTGGTGCCCCACCTGCAAGACCGTTTTGGCCAACGAGCAGGTAACCGAGGGCAAGTGCTGGCGTTGCGGCACCGAGCCCGAGAAGCGTGACCTCGAGCAGTGGTACTACAAGATCACCGACTACTCCCAGGAGCTGCTCGATGACCTGGAGAAGCTCCCCGGCTGGCCCGAGCGCGTCAAGCAGATGCAGGCCAACTGGATCGGCCGCTCCGAGGGCGCCGAGGTCGACTTTACCCTGTGCGACGCCGATGGCGAGCCCATCGAAGGCGACGAGGGCAAGATCACCGTCTTCACCACGCGCGCCGACACGCTCTTTGGCGTTTCCTTCTTTGTCCTGTCTCCCGAGTACGCTCGTCTGCACGAGCTCGTCGAGGGCACTCAGTACGAGGAGGCCGTCACCAAGATCGTCGAGGACTCCAAGCATATCTCTGCCGTCGAGCGCGCCCAGGGTACCCTCGAGAAGCACGGCGCCTTTACGGGCCGCTACGTGGTGAACCCCGTCAACGGCGAGAAGATCCCCGTGTGGGTTGCCGACTACGTCGTAGCCGACTACGGCACCGGTGCCGTCATGGCCGTTCCCTGCGGCGACCAGCGCGACTTTGAGTTCGCCCGCAAGTACGACCTGCCGATCGTGCCGATCATCCTGGACGATGAGGATCGCGCTGCCGTCGAGGCTAGCGGCGAGACCATCGACACCTTCCATGCCGAGAACGTCGACTGGGATTGCGCCCACGCTGCCGAGGGCACGCTCGTCCAGTCGGGCAAGTACACCGGCATGCGCGGCGGCAAGCACTCTGAGGGCGAGGCTGCCATCGTGGCCGACCTCGAGGCCATGGGCTGCGGCCGTCGCAAGGTCGAGTTCCGCCTGCGCGACTGGCTCATCAGCCGTCAGCGTTACTGGGGCAACCCCATCCCGGCCATCCACTGCGAGCACTGCGGCATCGTGCCCGTGCCCGAGGACCAGCTGCCGGTGACGCTGCCCGAGAACCTGGACCTGGGTGCCGGCGAGACCCTCGCCGAGTGCAAGGAGTTCTACGAGACCACCTGCCCGGTCTGTGGTCGCCCGGCCAAGCGCGAGACCGATACCATGGACACCTTCACCTGCTCCAGCTGGTATTACCTGCGCTATACCGACCCGCACAACACCGAGCTGCCCTTCTCCCGTGAGGCCGCCGATCGTTGGATGCCCGTCGATAACTACATCGGCGGCATCGAGCACGCCATTTTGCACCTGCTCTACAGTCGCTTCTTTACCAAGGCGCTGCGCGACCTGGGCCTGCTGAGCGTTGACGAACCCTTCACCAACCTGCTGTGCCAGGGCATGGTCAAGGACGAGAACGGCGACACCATGTCCAAGTCCAAGGGCAACGTCGTGCCCCCGAGTTCGGTCATTGAGCCCTACGGTGCCGACACCATGCGTCTGGCGATCCTGTTTATCGCCCCGCCCGAGAAGGACTTCGACTGGGATCCCAAGGCCGTCGAGGGCGCTAACCGCTTCATTAAGCGCGCCTGGCGTATCGTGTGGCAGCTCGTCCAGTCCGGTGACGCCAACGTGGCCTTTGACAAGTCCGCGCTCGACGAGACAGCGATGAAGCTCTACCGCGAGCGCCATCGCACCATCGCCAAGTGCACCGAGGACTTCGACCGCGGCCAGTTCAACACCGCGATCTCGGCCGTCATGGAACTCGTCAATGCCGCGAGCGCCTACCTCAACGCTACTGAGGGCGCTTCCCGTGACAAGGCCCTGTGCTACGGCGTGGCCAAGGATATCGTGAGCGTCCTTGCCCCCATCTGCCCGTTCTGGGCCGATGAGCTGTGGCATGAGGCGCTCGGCTGTGAGGGCAACGCCTACACCGCCGCCTGGCCCGAGTTTGACCTGGCCGAGTCCATCGAGGACACGGTGCAGATTGTCGTACAGGTGCTTGGCAAGGTCCGTGGCCGCATCGACGTCGCCCGCGACGCCTCCAACGAGGAGATGCAGGCTGCCGCCGAGGCCGCCGTTGCCAAGTGGCTTGAGGGCAAGACGGTCGTCAAGGCCATCTGCGTGCCCGGCAAGCTGGTTAACCTGGTGGTCAAGTAAGCGCTGCGCGTATAGCTGACATCAAAAAGCGAGGGACGATTCCGTAGGGAGTCGCCCCTCTTTTTGGTTAAGGACACTTGCGACAACACCCAATTACCCATTTCTTGTGGAGAACCTGTGCTCACGCTGACCTGCGGGTTTGTGTTGTGGTTGCACGTTTGTGCAGGTATTGGTATAGTTTGCTTGCAAATGAAGTTGTAATTGAAAGAAGTGGGGTTTCGGCCCCGCTTCTTTTTTGTATGGATGGAGGTGCCGCAATGGTCAAGACCAAGACCGAGCAGGCGATCATCGACGCGCTCGAGGCCGTTGCTCCCCAGCACGATGTCGACATTGTCGACGTTGAGCTCGTGGGTGCCACCAAGGCCCCCTGCGTGCGCGTGCGTATCGAGGGTGCCGAGGGCCAGAGCCTGTCGCTCAATGACGTCACGGCCAACACCAAATGGGTCGGCGATGTGATTGAGGAGCTCGACCCCATCTCTTCGAGCTATACGCTCGAGGTGTCGAGCCCGGGTATGGCGCGCCCGCTGCGCCGCCCGCGTGACTTTGCCCGCTTTGTGGGCGAGAACTGCGAGCTCACCTCCACCGCCACCGAGGGCCGTCGCAAGTACGCCGGCAAGATTGCCGCCGCTACCGAGACGAACGTGACCCTCGAGCTCGAGGACGGCGAGTCCGTCACCCTCGAATTCTGCGATGTTAAAAAGTGCAAGTTGAAGCCCACCTACGACTTCAAGCCCGCGAAGGAAGGAAAGTAAGATGGCAGCATCCGACATGATGACCGCCCTGATGGAGCTTTGCCAGGAAAGGCACATCGACCAGCTCTACCTGATCGACCGCCTGGAGCAGTCGCTCGCCAAGAGCTATGCCGAGATCCTGCATCTTGAGTGGGGCGCCAAGGTGACCATCGACCGCACCACCGGCAAGATCTACGTCTACCGCCTGGAGCCGATCGACGATTCCATGGACGAGGAAGGCAACTTCACCGAGTTCGAGGAGATCGACGTCACCCCCAAGAACACGAGCCGCATCGCCGCCCAGCACGCCAAGGCCGAGATCAACGCCATCGTGCGCAACTCCGCCCGCGAGCAGATCTACGAGGAGTTCGCTGGCCGCATCGGTGACCTCATCAGCGGTACCGTGCTGCAGTCCACGCCCGACTTCACGATCGTCAAGATCCGCGAGGGCGTCGAGGCCGAGCTTCCGCACTTCGACCAGCGCCGTTACGAGAACGAGCGCAACGAGCGTCCGATGGGCGAGCGCTATCTACACAATCAGCACATCAAGGCCGTGATCATCGACGTTCGCGACCCCAACTCCAACCTGCAGCCGGTTCGTGGCGAGCACAGCCGTCCGCCGATTGTCATCTCCCGTACCCACCCCGAGCTCATGCGTCGTCTGTTTGAGCAGGAGGTGCCCGAGATCTATGAGGGCACCGTCCAGATCAAGTCGATCGCCCGCGAGCCCGGCCAGCGCTCCAAGGTCGCCGTCCACTCGCTCGACGATCGCCTGGATCCCGTTGGCGCCTGCGTCGGCCCCAAGGGCAGCCGTGTTCGCGCCGTCGTGGGCGAGCTCCGTGGCGAGCGCGTCGACGTCATCCTGTGGGATGCCGATCCGGCCGTCTATGTCGCCAACGCCCTGTCGCCTGCTAAGGTCACCCGCGTCCTTATCGACGAGGAGAAGGCCTACGCCGGCGTTATCGTGCCCGACGACCAGCTGTCCCTCGCCATCGGCAAGGAGGGCCAGAACGCCCGCCTCGCCGCGCGCCTGACCGGTTGGCATATCGACATCAAGTCCGAGACCCTTGCCGCCGACATCCTTAAGAACGTTCCCGTTCACGAGGAGCCCGCCGCCGACCTGATCGGTGACGAGGAGGACGAGGACGTCCGTCGCTGCGAGTTCGTGTCCGAGGACGGCATCCAGTGCCGCAACCAGGCCCGTCCCGGCTCCCGTTTCTGCGGTGTCCACGACACCGACGCCTTCGATGATGCGGAGGACCTGATCTAGCGCGCGGTCGCGCCGGGCAGGTCCCAGCGCATACCCCACGCTCGTTCAGTCTCTAGGCACCCAAGGTGCCAGAAAGGGTAGGTGAAGTCATATGGCAAAAGTCCGTGTGTCCACCCTGGCCAAAGAGTTCGGCATGACCTCTAAGGAACTGATGGGTCATCTCGCCGAAATGAAGATTCCCGCTAAGTCCGCTTCCTCCGCCCTGGAGGACGCTTACGTCGCCATGGTCCGCAAGCAGCTCGCCTCGGTGATCGAGGCCCGCGCCCAGGAAGTCGAGGCCGCCAAGCAGGCCGAGGAGCAGGCCGCTGCCGCCGAGGAGGCAGCACGCGCTGCCGAGGCCGAGCGCGAGCGCATCGCCGCCGAGAAGGCACGCGAGGAGGAGCGCCGTCAGTTCGCCGCCGCCCAGGCTGCCGAGGAGGCCGCCCGTGCCGAGGCCGAGGCCAAGAAGAAGGCCGAGCAGGAGCGCCTTGCCCGCGAGAAGGAGGAGGCTGCCCGCGAGGCCCAGCGCCGCGCCGTTCCCGCTTCCGACTCCGGTTCGCGTTTCCGCTCTCTGCTCGACCAGATCGCCGCACAGGAGACCGTGCTCAAGGAGAAGAAGGACGCCGAGCAGAAGGCCAAGGCCGAGCGCGCTGCCGAGCGCGGTAACCGTCGTGGCGGCAACAACGACCGCCGCGGTGGCCGTCGTAACGATCGCAACGCCTCCGACAACAACTCCGAGCGCAACGCCTCCGAGAGCCGTCCGCACAGCCATCGCACCAACGCCAGCAACAACGTCGCTGCCGGCATGGACTTCCCCAACCCCGACAAGCAGGGCAAGGGCAAGAAGCGCAAGGGCGGTCACAGCAACGAAGAGGACCACTACAGCCGCATGGCTCGCGAGGCCGAGGAGTACAGCCGCGAGAAGGTGCTCGAGGAGGCTCGTGCTGCCGTCGAGGAGGCCTCTCGCGAGTCCACCGGTCGCCGCAAGAAACGCAAGGAGAAGCGCGAGCGCGAGGCAGCCAAGGCTCAGGAGGAGCGCAAGATAGAGGAGGCGCTGGCCCAGGGCGTGAACCCCGAGGAGCTCGACGCCATCAAGGTCTCCCAGGGCGTTACCGTCCAGGAGCTTGCCGAGGCGCTCGACGTTCCGGCCAACGACATCATCAAGCGCCTGTTCCTGCTGGGTACGCCGCTTACCATGACGCAGTCCATGTCCGACGACCTCGTCGAGCTCGTCGCCGACGACCTGGGTCGTCAGATCAAGATCATCACCCCCGAGGAGGAGAACACCTTCTCGTTCTACGACGATCCCGCCGACCTTAAGCCGCGCGCCCCGGTCGTTACCGTCATGGGCCACGTCGACCACGGCAAGACGTCGTTGCTCGACGCCATCCGTCACACCGGCGTGGCTGCCGGCGAGGCGGGCGGCATTACGCAGGCCATCGGCGCTTCGCAGGTCATGATCAACGACCGCAAGATCACCTTCATCGATACCCCGGGTCACGCCACCTTTACGGCCATGCGTGCCCGTGGCGCCAAGGTGACCGACATCGTCATCCTGATCGTCGCCGCCGACGACGGCGTCATGCCCCAGACCATCGAGTCGATCAACCACGCCAAGGCCGCCGGCGTTCCCATCGTCGTCGCCGTCAACAAGATTGATAAGCCGGGCGCCAACCCCGACCGCGTGCGCCAGGAGCTCACCGAGTACGGCATCATCCCCGAGGAGTGGGGCGGACAGAACATGTTCGTCAACATCTCGGCCAAGCAGAAGATCGGTATCGACGATCTGCTCGAGACCGTGCTGCTCCAGGCCGACGTGCTCGAGCTCAAGGCCAACCCCGACACCTTTGCCTCCGGTAACGTCCTCGAGGCTAAGCTCGACAAGGGCCGCGGCTCGGTTGCTACGGTGCTCGTGACCCGCGGTACCCTGCACGTGGGCGACACGCTGGTCGCCGGCCTTACCTACGGCCGCGTCCGCGCCATGCTCGATCCTAAGGGCAACGCCGTCACCGAGGCCGGCCCCTCCGACGCCGTCGAGATCCTGGGCCTGCAGTCCGTACCCAACGCCGGCGACGAGTTCCGCGTGTTCGAGGACGAGCGCGAGGCTCGCGCCCTGGCCGACGAGCGTTCGCTCAAGGCCCGCATCGAGGAGCAGAGCCGCGTGAAGCACGTGACGCTCGAGAACCTCTTCGAGACCATCGCCGACGCCGAGGTCAAGGAGCTCAACCTGATCATCAAGGCCGACGTTCAGGGCTCCATCGAGGCCCTTCAGGACTCCCTCGACAAGATGGATCAGTCCGAGGTGCGCATCAACACGATCCACTCCGCAGTCGGTGCCATCAACGAGACCGACGTCGTCCTGGCCGACGCCTCCAACGCCATCATCATCGGCTTTGGCGTCCGTCCCGACGGCAAGGCCCGCTCCGCCGCCGAGCGCGAGGGCGTCGAGATCCGTTGCTACGACGTCATCTACAAGTGCCTCGAGGACCTCGACGCAGCCCGTATCGGCATGCTCAAGCCCACCGAGGTCGAGGTCTCCACGGGTACCGCGACCGTTCTGGACACCTTCAAGGTGCCCAAGGTCGGTATCGCCGCCGGTGTCCGCGTCGAAGAGGGCGAGATCGCCGCGACCGATTCCGTGCGCCTGGTGCGCGACGGCATCGTGGTCTTCAACGGTAAAATCGCCTCGATGCGCCACTACAAGGACGAGGCCAAGAGCCTCAAGAGCGGCTCCGAGGGCGGTATTGGCCTGGAGAACTTCCAGGACATCAAGCCTGGCGACACCATTGAGGGCTACCGCATCGACCAGGTTGCCCGTACCGAGTAGGGGGTAGCGCTATGAAGCAAACGCAGGCAACCCGCCGTTTGGGCGAGCAGCTTCGCGAGAAGCTCGGGCATATCCTGCTCTTTGAGGTTTCCGATCCGCGTCTCGACCTGGTCACCCTGACCGCGGTCGAGGTCGCGGTGGACCGTTCGTTCGCGCGTGTGTATGTGTCGTGCGACGCGAGCCGCTACGACGAGGTCATGGAGGCGCTCGCCAGCGCCAAGGGCCGCATCCGTAGCCTGCTGGCCCGCTCGCTCGATTGGCGCGTCACGCCCGAGCTCGATTTTCGCATCGATCGCTCGACCGATGAGGCCGAGCGCATCACGCGTGCGCTGGAAAACGTTCCCGCCACGCTTGCGATCGAAAAGGACGAGGACGGCTATCCAATTGCGGATGCCGCCCAGGAGGCAGCTTTAGATGAGTAATTCCGCCGACCTTGCATCGTGCGAGTCTGCAGATATTCAGCGACGCATCCTTGAGCTCATCGAGGGTGCGTCCTCCATTGCGATTTCGGGACATACGTCTCCCGATGGCGACGCCCTGGGCTCCGTGTTGGGTCTGGGCCTTTCGCTCATGAAGTTTTTCCCCAACAAGGACATTGCGCTGCTGCTGGCAGACGATGATCCGGTTCCGCGCATCTACCGCTTTATGGAAGGCTCCGATCGCCTGGTACCGGCATCTGCGTATACCGGCAATCCGGACCTGTTCATCTCGGTGGACGTGCCGGTCGTCGAGCGTCTGAACAACTCCGCCGAGGTGCTCCGCCGCTCGTCGCATGTGGTGTGCTTCGATCACCACCCGGCGCGCGAGGAATTTGCCGAGCTGAGCCTGAGGTGCGTCGATGCCGCGGCCTGTGCCATGATCATCGACCGCTTTTTGGACAATTGCGGCATTGTGGCTCGCGATGGTGTCGCGACCTGCCTGTTGTGCGGCCTGGTGACCGATACCGGTCGTTTTCAGTATCAAAACGCCGATGCCGCTGCGTTTCACGCTGCCTCGCGCCTGGTCGCGCACGGTGCCGATCCGGCGCGCGTTGCGCTCGAGGTCTACCAGAGCATGCGCGTAGAGTTCTTGCATCTCAAGTCCATCGTTATGGGCCGCATTAAGACGGTGGCGCACGGTCGCGTGGCATATAGCTATGCGTACCAGAGCGACCTCGAGGCCTGCGGCGTTACTTCGGACGAGTGCGACGGCTTGGTCGATGTGGTGCGTTCGGTGATGGGTGTGGAGGTCTGCCTGTTCCTGAAGGGCATTGAGGGCGATACCAAGGTACGCGGCAACCTGCGCTCCAAGGGCGACCTCAATGTTTCCGAGATCGCTGCTGCTTTTGGCGGTGGCGGGCATCCCGCGGCCGCTGGTTTCTCTAACAACGGAACGATTCTCGAGACGCTCACCGCGGCACTCCCCATGCTGGCCGAGCTGGTAGGGGAGGATCCCGCTTCGGTGACCGTCGAGCTTTAACTTTTTGGATGGTACATGGCTCGTCGTACGCCTTCACAACTGAATATGCTGCTCGCCGTCGATAAGCCGGTGGGATGCACGTCCCACGATGTGGTCTCGCAATGCCGACGCGCCCTCCATGAGCGGCGCGTCGGCCATGCCGGCACGCTCGACCCCATGGCATCGGGTGTCATGGTGGTGGGCGTGGGCCAGGCCACCCGTCTGCTGGGTATGCTCACGCTCGATACCAAAAGCTACGTCGCCGACATCTCGTTTGGTGCCGAGACCAATACCGATGATGCGGAGGGCGAGGCGGTCCGCACGGTGGCTGTTGCCAACGAGCTCCGCGATCCTGCCTATGCCCGTGAGCACTTGGCCGCCATGCTGGGTCCGCAGATGCAGGTGCCGCCGGCGTTTTCGGCTATCTCGGTCAATGGCGTTCGCGCCTACAAGTCTGCTCGAGAGGGCAATGCGGTGGACCTACCTCCGCGCCCCGTCGAGGTTTATGCCGCCGACCTGATCGCCGTGGGCGGCGAGGGTGATACGTGTGTGTGGACCGTGGCGTTCTCGGTGAGCAAGGGCACCTACATTCGTGCGCTCGCTCGCGACCTGGGCCGCGCCTGCGAGAGCGCCGCGCACATTTCCGCGCTGCGCCGCACGGCCTCCGGTGTTGTTTCCATTGGCGCCTGCCATGCGGTGGAGGAGCTTTCTCCCGAGTCCGCCGTTGGCTTTGCCCTGGATCCCATTGCGGCCCTGGGCGCCACTCGTGTTGACTTGCCGGGCAATCTTGCCGACGACCTTCTCTGCGGCCGACGCATTCCCGTTGAGCGTGCGCTTGCCGATTTCGATGCCTCGAAGGCGCCGTTTGCGTTGGTGCTCGATGGGGGACTCAAGGCGCTCGCCCGCATCGAGGGTGGCCGCTTTGTCATGGAGCACGTGTTTCCGCAGGCAATCGGCGGTGTTCGATGATGTTGTCCGCTCGCGAGTTCGCGCGTGTCTTTTTCGCGGGCGAGTCGGACGAGGCTCGCATCGTTGCTGCCGATACGTTTGATGAGTGCGAGCACTTGGGTGCCGCATCGATTGCCATCGGCGTGTTCGACGGCGTTCACCGTGGACACCAGGAGCTCATTGCGGCGCTTGTTGGCGATGCCCGTGCCCATGGCTGCAAGGCGGTCGTGGTTACCTTCGATCCCGACCCGGACGTTGTGGTGAGCCCTTCGCCCGCTCAAAAATTGATGACGACGGCCGACCGTCTGCATGCCTTGGCTCAGACCGGGGTCGATGCGGTGGTGGCCGTTCCCTTTACGCCTGAGGTTGCGGCGCTTGACCATGTTGACTTTCTCTCGCTGGTGTCGCGTCTGGTCGACATTCGATCTATTCGCGTTGGCAACGACTTTAGGCTAGGTCGTGGCGGTGCTTCTGGTGTTGCCGAGATGCGCGCCTGGGGTGCCGAGCGCGGCGTTGACGTATACGGGCACGACTTGCTTTGCGAGGGCGGTGAGGCCATTTGCGCCACCCGCATTCGTCACGAGCTAGGACAGGGCCATGTGGAGCTTGCTGCTGGGTTACTCGGTCGCCCGTATATGGTGCGTGGTGGTGTTATTCGCGGCCGTCACGAGGGTTCTGGCATGGGCTTTCCCACGGCAAACCTGCAGGTTCCCAGCGGCATTCAGGTGCCTGCTGATGGCGTGTATGAGGGCATGGTGCTCGTCGATGACACCGTGTGGCCCGCTGCCGTGAACGTCGGCCTGCCGCCGACGTATGCCGACGATGCCGCTTCGGCGCATCTCGAGGCTAATTTAATTGGTTATACGGGCGACCTGTACGGCGCTTCCGTTTCGCTGGCGTTTACGCGCTGGCTACGTCCCTCGCGTGTGTTCGATTCGCTGGATGAGTTGATTGCGACCGTCGAGGGTAATATCGAGGACATTCGTCACAACTTGGGTGAGCAGGGGGTGAGCATCCGTGATTAGCGATGAGGAAAAAGACCAGGTCCGCGCTGCGTCCGACCTAGTTGCCATCGTGCAGGAAACGGTTGAGCTCAAGCCCCGCGGCCATGAGTTTTGGGGCTGCTGCCCCTTTCATGGCGAAAAGACGCCGTCTTTCCACATTATCCCCGCCACGCAGGTGTGGCATTGCTTTGGCTGCGGTGAGGGTGGCGATGTCTTCACCTATATCATGAAGCGCGAGAACCTGAGCTTTCCCGAGTCAATCCGTTATTTGGCCGATCGCGCGGGTATTGAGCTGCACGACACCGGAGACCGCCGCGAGCGCGGTACTAAGCGTGCCCGAATCTACGATCTGTGCGCCGAGACCGCTCAGTTCTACCACACCATGCTCATGCGCGGTAAGGATAGCCGCCCGCGTGAGTACTTTGCCAGCCGCGGCATGGGCGGCGATGTCTGCCGCCGCTACTGTCTGGGCTTTGCACCGGGTCGCAACGCTCTGGTGTCGCACCTGTCCCAGGCGGGCTTTACCCCGCAGGAGATGATCGACGCCAACGTGGCCGTGAGCCGCGGGCGCGGGCAGCTCGCCGACCGTTTTTACGACCGCGTGATGTTTCCCATCTTTGATGAGCAGGGTCACAACATCGCCTTTGGCGGTCGCATCATGGGAGACGGCCAACCCAAGTACCTCAACACCGCCGAGACGAGCGTGTTTCATAAAAAGCGAAACCTCTACGGCTTTAATTGGGCCAAGGAGTTTATCGTCGCGCAGGATACCGCCATCGTGGTAGAGGGCTATACCGACTGCATCGCCTGTTGGGAGGCGGGGATTAAAAACGTCGTCGCTACGCTGGGCACCGCGCTCACGGAGCATCACGTCAAGACGCTCACCCGCTTTGCCAACCGCATCGTGTATATGTTTGACGGCGATGCCGCGGGCCAGAAGGCCGCCCGTCGCGCGATTCAGTTTATCGAGCAGGATTCGATGGACCTGCGCTGCGTGGTACTGCCCGACGGCAACGACCCCATGGAGTTCATCGCGGCGCACGGCGGAGAGGAGCTGCAGAAACGTATTGACGCCGCCGAGCCGCTTATGGACTTTGTCTACCGCTCGCTGCAGGAGTCGAGCGACATCACCACGCCGGGTGGTCGCGCCAAGGCGCTGGAAGATGCGCTGACGCTTATCTATCCGCTGCGCGATAGCTATATGATCGACACGTACTTTATCCAGATTGCCGATCTGCTGGGTTTGGATTTGGAGACGGTGCGCGCGAGTTCGGGTCGCGTGTTTCGCGATGTTGCCAAGCGCGAAGATGCGGAGCGCCGTCGCGAACAGAACTATGAACGCCAGCGGGCGCAAGCTGAGCGGTCCGGTAGCGCGGGCGGTCGGTCGTCTGGTTCGCAGGGGACATCTCGTGGTGCTTGGGCGTCGGGCGCGACGCCGGCAGTAGCGGCGTCGGTCGAGGAAGAGCCGTACGATTATGTCCCGCTCGATGCTTACGGTGCCGCGCCTGTGGAGGTCGTCGACGACCTGCCGCCGATCGACGCGCCTGATGGTATGGGTGCTGTACCTGTGACTGATGGTTCGGGTGCTCCGGCTGCGGCGGCGCCGATGGTTCTTACTGATCTAGAGCGCAAGTCCTTGGCGGGGGAGCGTGAGCTGCTGACCATGCTCACGAGCTACCCCGACCTGTTCCGCACGTATGCCGACCGCATCTGCTCCATCGAGTGGGTTGACCCACGTCACGAGTCCATCGCATGGGCTGTTCTGGCAACGCCGCCGGGAACCGATCCTGCAGCTTGCATGGATGCGGCACGCTCGGTGTGTCCCGATGCGGCAACGCTTGTGAGTGCCGGGCGCATCTCGGCGACGAGCAAGCACCCCACCGAGACGAACATCGTGTTTATGCTTGATACGCTCGAGCTCTACACCATCAAGCGCCGCATGCGTGCCGCACAGGCCAAGCTGCGCCAGGACCGTTCGCTCGATGATGAAGCCCGTCGCGCGCTGACCGTGCAGGCCGCGCAGGATTCGCAGCGTCAACGCGAGCTGCAAAAGTCGATCGGCGGCGTGGCGGACCCGTTCCGTTTGATCGGTCTGGAGGCCGCAGGCACCGAACAGGCCTAGATGTTGTGGTCAACCAGCGTATTCTCGCCTATATCCAGTCCTCTTTTTGGGTATAGACGTCTATGTGTGTGCTAAAGTATTGAGTCCTGTGGACTATGAAGGGAGAATCTGTGCCAAAAAAGACTGAGAGCACGGGTACTGGGCTGGAATCCTACGTTGCAAAGCTCATGGGCAACGGCTCAAACAGGACTTCGGTAACCGAGGACGAGATTCAGGTCGCCCTGAAGGATATCGATGTTTCTGACGAGCAGCTCACCGCGGTGTATTCCGCGCTGCGCAACAGCGGCATCCAGATTATCTCCGCGAGCGGTAACGACGACGCCCCCATGGACGTCGACGATGACGATAACGATACCGATACCGACGATTTCGATGACGACGACGAGCACGATTCCGGCTCGCTCGACGATCACGAGCTCAAGATGGCCCGTCAGGCCGATGCCGAGATGGGTTCTTCCAAGAGCAAGAAGAAGCGCACCGTGCGCACGTCCCGTTCACGCTCCCGCGTGCGTGGCATCGATGCCTCCACGGTGATGCTGACCGGCGATCCGGTTCGTATGTACCTCAAGGAGATCGGCAAGGTCGACCTGCTGACCGCCTCCGAAGAGGTCGATCTGGCCATGAAGATCGAGGCCGGTCTTGAGGCCACCGAGAAACTCGAGGCCGCCGATGCCGGTGAGCTCGAGCTCACGCGTGCCGAGATGCGTCGTCTTACGCGCATTGAGAACGTCGGCCTCGAAGCTAAGCAGGCACTCATCAGCGCAAACCTGCGTCTGGTCGTCTCCATCGCCAAGCGTTATGTCGGCCGCGGCATGCTGTTCCTTGACCTGATCCAGGAGGGTAACCTCGGTCTGATTCGCGCCGTCGAGAAGTTCGACTACCAGAAGGGCTTCAAGTTCTCCACGTACGCCACGTGGTGGATCCGTCAGGCCATTACGCGCGCTATCGCCGACCAGGCCCGTACCATCCGTATTCCCGTGCATATGGTCGAGACTATCAACAAGCTCGTCCGCGTGCAGCGCCAGCTCCTTCAGGACCTGGGTCGCGACCCGACCCCCGAGGAGATCGGTGCCGAGATGGACATGAGCGCCGACCGCGTCCGCGAGATCCAGAAGATCTCGCAGGAGCCCGTGTCGCTTGAGACCCCCATCGGCGAGGAAGAGGATTCCCAGCTGGGCGACTTTATCGAGGACTCCCAGGCTATCGTTCCGCCCGATGCCGCCAGCTTCTCCATGCTGCAGGAGCAGCTCACTCAGGTGCTCGACTCGCTTGCCGATCGTGAGCGCAAGGTTATCGAGCTGCGCTTTGGCCTTGTCGACGGGCATCCCCGCACACTCGAGGAGGTCGGCCGCGAGTTTGGCGTCACGCGCGAGCGTATCCGCCAGATCGAGTCCAAGACCCTGGCCAAGCTCCGCCACCCCAGCCGTTCGAGCAAGCTGAAGGACTACATCGAGTCATAACCTCGCAAGCAAGAAGCGCCCTCAAGCACATCCGCTTGGGGGCGCTTTCATGTGGTCATTGGGGACGTCCCCAATGACTAGGTCGGAAAAATTCTTAAAAAAGTTCTTGCCCTGAGCTGATTCGTCCGTATAATAAACTTCGTTGCTTGAGAGCACGCACCTATTCCTCGGTAGCTCAATGGTAGAGCACGCGGCTGTTAACCGCGCTGTTGTAGGTTCGAGTCCTACCCGGGGAGCCAGGTTGTAAAACCCGTCGCTTATGCGGCGGGTTTTTTCATACCGCGATCGCCTGGCGCGAACGTTACCATATCAACATTTCGTGTCGAGGATGTAATCCCGCGACCCACCACCTCAACATGGCGCGCTCGTTGTAGAATATTGCAATGATTGCTCCCACGAGATGGTGCCGCGAGCACCAGATAAGGAGATTCTTGTGTCTGAGACCATTAACGGCAGCCTGAGCGTCTCGAACGACGTTATTGCCGATATTGCCGGTTATGCCGCGATGACGTGCTATGGCGTCGTCGGTATGGCTGAGCAGCTCCAGGGTGCCGAGAGCGTGCGCCTACTTGCCGGTCAGCGCCTCCGCAAGGGCGTGCTTGTCTCCGCCGACGAGAACGGCCTTACGGTCGATCTTCACGTCGTGCTCGAGAACGGCGTCAACATGAAGTCCGTCTGCCACAATCTTTCGAGCTCCGTTGCCTTCACTCTGCAGGAGATCGCCCAGATCGATCCCGCCAGCCTTAAGATCGGCATTCACATCGACGCGCTCAAGAGCCGTCTGAACTAGCATCCGAAAACGGAGATTCAAATACCCATGATTGCAAAGACCATTCGCACCTGTTTTCCGATCGCTGCGGCTGCCGTTTCCGACAAGGCCGAGGAGATCAACAAGCTCAACGTCTTCCCCGTACCCGATGGCGATACCGGCACCAACATGTCGCTCACGCTCGCCTCGGTGACCAAGGAGCTCTCCGCCCTTCCTGCCGACGCCGACATGGAGGCCATCGCCGGTGCCATCACCCATGGCTCCCTCATGGGTGCCCGTGGCAACTCCGGCGTCATCACCTCGCAGATCCTGCGTGGTGTGGCCGAGGGCCTTGTCTCTGCCGATGAGCCCATCACGTCCGCCAACATCGCCTATGCGTTCCGCCGAGCCGTCAAGGTTGCCTTCCAGGCCGTCCGCAAGCCCATCGAGGGTACGATCCTCACGGTGCTGCGCGACGTTTCGACCAAAGCTGACGAGTGCGAGAAGAAGAAGTTCTCGGCCGAGGACGCGCTCGACGCCATCGTCGTCGAGGCCTATCAGTCCGTCGCCTGTACGCCCGACCTGCTGCCCGTTCTGAAGGAGAACGGCGTGGTCGACTCCGGCGCCTTTGGCTTTGCCATCTTCCTGGAGAACTTTGTTGCCGCCGCGCTTGGCCGCAGCACCGTTGTCGAGGATTTCTCCGCCACGTTTGATTCCGCTGGCTCTGCCCGCGACGCGGCCCTCGGTCGCGTTGAGATCGAGGCCAACGACGACTGGGAGGGCTCGGAGTTCCGCTACTGCAACGAGTTCCTCTTTAAGGCCGACGCTCCGTTTGACGAGGACGAGTGCCTTAAGTTCCTGGGCTCCATGGGCGACTGCGAGTTGCTCGTGGGTGCCTATCCCGACTACAAGATCCACGTGCACTCCAACACCCCCAACCTGGTGCTCGAGCACATGCTGCAGCTTGGTCAGATCTATGAGGTCTTTATCCACAACATGGAGATGGAGGCCCACGACCGTACCGCTAAGATCCACGAGGATCAGGAGAAGGCCGCCGAGCCCGCGAAGGCCCTGGGCTTTGTCGCCGTTGCCGCCGGTTCCGGTGAGGCCGACATCCTCAAGTCCCTCGGCGTTGACGTGATCGTCTCGGGTGGCCAGACCATGAACCCCTCGACCGCCGACCTGTTGGGCGCCGTCGACCAGGTCAACGCGACCTCGGTCATCATCCTGCCCAATAACGGCAACATCCGCATGGCTGCCGAGGCCGCAGCCTCTGCCTGCACCGACAAGAAGGTCGCCGTCGTTCCCACCAAGACCGTCCCGCAGGCGTTCTCCGCGCTGTTCGCCGTCCTGCCCGATTCTGAGCTCGAGGACGCCGTTGCCGCCATGGTTGACGCCATCAGCGAGGTCCGCGATGGCGAGGTCACCCGCGCCGTGCGCGACTCCAGCGCCTCGGACGGCTCTCCGATTCACTCCGGTGACGTCATGGGCATCATCGCCGGCTCCATCGACGTGGTCGGTTCCGACGTGAAGCAGGTCACGCTCGACTGCATCAACCGCATGCAGGAGGAAGAGGAAGGCGACGCGCTGACGATTCTGGCCGGCGAGGAGCTATCCGACGAGGCCTTCCAGGAGATCGTCGACGCCATCGAGGAGGCTCAGCCCGATCTGGAGATCGACGCCCATCGTGGCGAGCAGCCGCTCTATCCCGTGATCTTCTCGATCGAGTAGGCAACTGCCCATGTCCGAGCTGTGCTCCGTGCCGCGCGTCTCGGAGCGCTTTGCCCAGAGCAATGCGCTCGACGAGGATATCGCGCGACTCAAATATGTTTCGGGTAAACGTGAGGAGGCCCTTCGCCGTCTGGGAATTCGGACGGTGGGGGACCTCCTTCTCCATATCCCTCATCGATACCTCGACTTTACCCGCTCGTGGTCCATCGAGATGGCGCCCATCGGTACCGTGTGCACCATCATCGCCACGGTTGACCGTATCGTCCAAAAACAGCCGCGTCCGCGCATGCAGGTAACCGAGGTTTCGCTCGTTGACGAGACGGGCGTGCTACAGGTCGCCTTTTTCCGCCAGCCCTGGATTGCCCAGCAGCTTAAGCAGGGCGACCGCCTGGCCGTGATGGGCAAGGTCGAGTTTGCCTATGGTTTTAAGCAGATAGCCTCTCCGCATTTCGAAAAGCTCGAGGACGGGCGTGCCGCGGGCACCATTTTGCCGGTCCATTATGTGAGCGATGGCGTGAGCCAGGCGTGGATGCGCCGCATCGTTAGCGGTGCGCTCGAGGTCGTCGGCAATCCCTTTGATCCCATTCCGGCACGCTTACGCGTTAAGCGTCGCCTGATGAGCAATGCTCGTGCGCTTCGATCGATCCACTTTCCCTCGAGCATGGCTGAGCGCGACATCGCACGCCGGCGTCTTGCCTACGAGGAGTGCCTCTACCTGCAGCTGGCGCTGCGCCTGCGCAACGACGGCGGCCTGGTCGATGTGGTGCCCTATGCCCACACCGCGGGCGAGCACCTGGCCGTGCTCAAGCAAGCCCTGCCGTTTTCGCTGAGCGACGAGCAGGAGGCCGCGTTCCAAGACATCCTGCATGATATGTGCGATGGCGGGCGAGTGATGAACCGCCTGCTGCTGGGCGATGTCGGTACCGGTAAGACCGCCGTTGCCGCCTGCGCGCTGGCTGTGGCTGCCGATAGCGGCACGCAGGCCTGCGTTATGGCGCCCACGGGCGTTCTGGCGCTCCAATATGCCGATAAGACTGGCCCTCTGCTCTCGCAGGCCGGCATGTCCTGGGCGCTTCTGACGGGCGCCACGCCGGCCGCAGAGCGCGAGCGCATCCATGCCCAGCTGGAATCGGGCGAGCTTGACGTGCTCTTTGGCACCCATGCGGTGCTTTCGGATAACGTTGCGTTCAAGCATCTGTCGCTCGTGGTCATCGACGAGCAGCACCGGTTTGGCGTCGGCCAACGCAACGCCCTGCGTGCGAAGGGCCCTGGTGCGGACCTGCTCGTTATGACGGCAACGCCCATCCCGCGTACGCTGGCGCTTTCGGTCTACGGCGATCTGGACACGAGCATCATCCGCCATCGGCCCGTCCCTGGCGCTGGCGTGACGACACGCGTGCTCACCGAGTCGAGCCGCGACCTCGCCTATGGCGCCATCCGCGAGGCGCATGAAAAGGGTCAGCAGGCCTACGTGATTTGCCCGCTCGTGGAGCCGAGTGATTCGGCCGATGAGCTGGAAGACGTACCTGGTATCGCCCGCGACGACGAGGGCCGCGTGACGGTCCCCGTGCCGCTGCACGATACGGCGACCGAGCTCGATCGCCTGCGTCTGGCGTTGCCGGGTTTTGTCATCGAGCGCCTTCACGGCCGCATGCCGGCGGGGGAGAAGGATCGTGTGATCGACGCCTTCAAGCGTGGCGAGATCGACGTGCTCGTCTCGACTACGGTGGTCGAGGTGGGCGTCGACGTGCCTAACGCCACCGTCATGGTCATCGAGAACGGCGAGCGCTTTGGTTTGGCTGCCCTGCACCAGCTGCGCGGTCGTGTGGGCCGCGGCAGTGTGTCGGGCACGTGCCTGGTCATGACGCACTCCAAGGGCAACGGCGGCGCTTCGGCAGCGCAAGATCGCCTGCAATCGCTCGAAAAAACCTCGGATGGCTTTACGCTCGCCCAGATGGACCTGCGTCTGCGCCACGAGGGCGAAATCCTGGGGTACCGCCAGCATGGCGGTGTGACCCTGCGCTTTGTCGACCTGGATGCCGACGAGGAACTGATCGAATGGGCCCATTTGGACGCGGTCGAGCTCTTGCGGTATGCTTGCAACCTTGACTCCGTGGCGACGCGCCCCCTGCGCGATGCGGTCGCCATGCGTTATCGACATATCTTTAAGGAGGTCAGCGGAGGATGAGAATCATCGGCGGCGAATGGCGCGGTCGTAAGATCGAGGAGCCCCGTGGTCGCGATGTCACCCGCCCCACGACTGATCGCGTGCGCGAGGCGTGCGCATCTATGGTCATGTCGGCATTCGATTTCGATTTGGACGAGGTTCGTGTGCTGGACGCCTTTGGTGGCTCCGGTGCCTTAGGGTTAGAGATGCTCTCTCGTGGGGCCCGTTCGCTCACGACGTTTGAGATCGATCGCAACGCCGCGCGGCTCATTACCAAGAATATTGAGTCGCTCTGCCGTGACCGTGCGCTTTGGCGCGTGGTCACGGGCGACATGCTGGCGAGTGCCTCGCGCGGTCGTGTACCGGGCGGTCCCTTTGATCTGGTCCTGCTCGACCCGCCCTATGCTTTTGGTGCCGAGCCGGTCGAGGAACTGCTGCAGAACCTGGCTCAGCAAGGTCTGCTTGCGTCTGGCGCTTACGCCTTGTTTGAGCATGCCGCCGCCGATGCGGGCGCGCATCCGGCAGGCTTTGAGGCTGTACGTGAGAAGCGCTACGGCATTACCTCGGTCGACCTGCTTCGTTGGGCCGGCGATGACGATGGTGAGGGCGATAGCGCCGGCGCAGATGCCGAGAACAACGATGCCACGACGTTTCAGGAGGACGTCCATGAATGACACCATCAACCGCGTGATCGTCCCGGGCACCTTCGATCCCATCACGTTTGGCCATATCGATGTGATCCGCCGCGCCCGTCGTATCTTTCCCAGCGTGATCGTCGCTGTTGCCGAGTCGCAGGGTAAAAACGGCGTGGGCACCACGTTTATGCTCGATGAGCGCGTGGCGCTGGCCCGCGAGGCGCTCGGCGATATCGACGGCGTCGAGGTCCTGCCCTTTACCGGCCTCTTGGTCGACTTCGCACGTGAGCAGGGGGCGGGTGCCGTGGTCAAGGGCCTGCGCGCCATGACCGACTTTGAGTATGAGCTGCAGCAGGCCGACCTTAACTATCGCCTGGATAGCGAGCTGGAGTCCATTTTTGTCATGAGTGCGCCGCAGTACGGCTATATCTCGAGTTCGGTCGTTCGCCAGATCGCCTCACTCGGCAGCGATGTATCGACGTTTGTCCCGCCCAACGTGGTCGAAGCGCTCAGACATCGCTTTTCGTGACGTTTTTTATTGCCTGGTGGCATGTGGTAAACTAGCACGATGATATGTTACCTATGAAAGGAGACCGGATGCCGGGCGAGAATTTTCCTGGCGATAGGATCGTCAGCTTGGTCGATGAGCTCGAAGGGCTGATCGAGGAAGCCAAGCCGCCTTTCGGCAAGAACGCTCAGTTCAAGGTCATCGACGCCGACGTGTTCTTCAACATCCTCGACGAGATCCGCATGAGCTATCCCGAGGAGTGGCAGAAGTCCCGCCGTATCCTTAAGGAGCGCGAGGAGCTTATGGCTTCCGCCGCCGCTCAGGCCGATTCCATCATCGCCGACGCTCAGCAGCAGGCCCTCACCATTGCCGGTGAGCAGGAGATCGTCCGCTTGGCACAGCAGCAGGCCGACGACATCCGCGATCGTGCCCAGCAGTACGAGCGCGAGACGCGTTATGCTGCCGAGGACTACGCAGAGCAGGTCTTTACGCACCTGGAGGAGAACCTCAAGAGCCTGACCGGCACCGTTACCCGTTGCCGTCAGCAGCTCAACGAGGGTGCCGCCCAACAGAATGGTCAGTGGTAATGGCTGAGTTCCCGAGCGTTACCGTCGATCTTTCCGAGCAGCTCGAGTTTCCTGGTGATTCGTATCCGCTG
Source organism: Collinsella sp. AM16-21 (assembly GCF_003471905.1). NCBI lineage: Bacteria > Bacillati > Actinomycetota > Coriobacteriia > Coriobacteriales > Coriobacteriaceae > Collinsella > Collinsella sp. AM16-21. The sequence goes on along the minus strand of NZ_QRKJ01000004.1, from coordinate 126,341 downwards.
ACCGGCAAGGTCGATGTTGCCACCTACACGGTGGGCGAGAAGGAGTACCAGCTACAGGACGGCATCGACTACGACGTTGTCTTTACCAATGCCGGTACCGGTGTCTTGCTCACGGGCATGGTCCGCGCGCACGCCACCGGCGAGTGCGACCGTTGCCTGGAGCCTGCCTCGTTTGATATCGCCGGCGAGATCGAGGAGTTCTACCTCTTCGAGGAGCCCGAGGATCCCGAGGCCTACGAGGACGGCTACGAGCTCCTGGGTGAGGACCGCATCGTCGATCTGGGTGAGCCCATCAACGACGCGGTCGTCATGGACACGCCGTTTGTCGTTCTGTGCAAGCCCGATTGCCGCGGCCTGTGCCCCACTTGCGGTTGCAATCTCAACGTCGAGCAATGCGATTGCGCCGCCCAGGCAGAGGCAGAATGGGCCGCTGCCACGAAAAATCCATTTGCAGCATTGAAGAATCTCAAGCTCGATGAGTAAAACTGTGGTAGTATCGCTACTTGCGCGTAATCGCCACACTGGATAGTTCATAAGGAAGGTCACTATGCCCGTACCTAAACAAAAGCAGGGTCGTATCCGCACTCACACCCGTCGTTCCGCTAACATGAAGATCTCGGCTGCGGCTCAGTCCACGTGCCCCCGTTGCGGCGCTGTCAAGCTTCCGCACCACGTGTGCCCCAGCTGCGGTTTCTACAAGGACCGCGAGGTTATCGTTACCGAGTAACGGTATACTCTGGATGCGATGCCGTTCCAAATGGAACCACAATGGCCGGCTCAATGAGTCGGCCATTTTTGTATAAGGAGCATGTATATGAGTAACGTTCGCGTTTGTGTAGACGTTGTGGGTGGAGACGAGAAACCTCAGGTTGTTCTCGATGGTATCGAGGCTGCACTTGCCGTCGATCCCGATATCGAGGTCTTGGCAGCTGGCCCCGCCGAAATCGTCAATCCCTTTGCTGCTTCCCACGCACGTGTTGAGGCCCTTGAGGCACCCGACGTTATCGCCATGGATGACGATCCCATTCGCGCCGTGATGACCAAACGCAAGTCTTCGATCGTGCTGTCGTGCCGCGCTATCAAGAAGGGCAATGCTGACGCGTTCTTCTCTGCCGGTTCGACCGGTGCCATGACCGCTGCCGCTACCGCCTATGTGACGCCGTTTAGGTATCAGGCCGAAGGCAAGAAGCAGCCGGTGCGCCCCTGTCTGACCAATGCACTGCCCAATCGCGCCGGCGGCCTGACGGTGCTGTGCGATATGGGCGCCAACCCCGATGTCGAGGTGGACGATATGGTGCGCTTTGCCCAGATGGGCGCCGCCTATGCCCGCGTCGTTTTGGGTATCGAGCATCCCCGCGTGGGCCTGCTTGCTAACGGCACCGAGGACGAGAAGGGCTCCAACTTTACCAAGTCCTGCTTCCCGGCCATGAAGGCTGCCGTTCCCGGCTTTGTGGGCAACTGCGAGGGTACCGACCTTACCTCGGGCCACTTCGATGTCGTCGTGGCCGACGGCATGTCGGGCAACATTGCGCTCAAGGCCACCGAGGGCGCTGCCAAGTTTTTGTTGCAGGAGCTCAAGGGCGTCTTTATGTCTTCGCTTGGCACCAAGATCGCCGCGCTGCTCATTAAAAAGCAGATGCGTGAGATAAAGGCCAAGCTCTCTGGCGACGCCAAGGGCGGCGCGATTCTTTTGGGCCTGCGCGGCGTGGTTCTGATCGGCCATGGCGCCACCTCGGTCGAAGCTGTTAAAAACGGTACGCTTGCGGCGGCCGAAGCCGTGCGCGCCGGGCTGGTCGAGAATGTCGCCAACTCCATGGACGGCATCGTTTTATAAGAGCGAGTTAGAGCGCTGTTATGTGCCTCGCGGCCTGCTTCGTGGGGTAGAATCAGAACCGTGTCTTGGTACCGCCCGGGCGGTACCATTCTTTTGGTATTCATGCACTATGAGAGGAAGCGCTATGGACCGCTCCGAAATCTTCGACAAGATCGCCGAGGTCGCTGCTGACGTTCTGGGCGTCGATGTTGCCGAAATTAGCGATGAGACCACCTTTGACGATCTCGATGCCAACTCGCTCGAGCGCCTGCAGCTGGTTACGGCTATCGAGGACGAGTTCAACCTCGAGATCGATGACGAGACTCTGCTCTCGCTCAACTCTGTCGCCGACGCCGTCGACGCGATTGAAAACGCCAGGGAGGCCTAGGTCTTGGCTTTGTCTGAACGACTTACGCGTGCCCAGGAAATTCTGGGCCACGAGTTCAATAATAAGGTGCTTCTGCGCGCGGCGCTTACGCATCCCTCGGCAGTCGAGGGCCAGCCGGTTTCTGCCAGCTATGAGCGCCTTGAGTTCTTGGGCGATTCCATTTTGGGCGCCGTCGTCGCCCGTTCGCTCTTTGAGTCCTATCCCGAGTTTGACGAGGGCAAGCTCACGCGCCTGAAGGTGTCGCTTGTCTCGGGCGCTACGCTATCCGAGGTGTCGCATGAGCTGGGCATCGACGACATCATCATCTTTGGTGCCTCCGAGACCGGTACCGGCGCGCGCGGCCTGCACTCGGCGCTCGAGAACGTCTACGAGTCGCTCGTGGGTGCGCTGTACCTGGATGCCGGCTGGGATGTTGCGGCGGACTTTATCCATCGTACGCTCAAACCGCACCTGGCCTCCGAGCGTGCCGAGCACCCCGCGAACCCCAAATCGTTCTTGCAGGAGTGCGTGCAAGCCGACGGTCACGAACCCCCGGCGTATAAGCTCGTTGGCTCCGAGGGCCCGGCGCATGCGCCCACCTTTACCGCCGTGGTGTTGATCGATGGTATTCGCCAGGGTCGCGGCTCCGGCTCCTCAAAGAAGGAAGCCGAGGGAGCCGCTGCACTTGAGGCACTTGACCGCATGGGCTACACCACCAACGGCGTGATTCTCAACAAGAAGCCTGTTTAAGCGAGGAACCGTGTATCTCAAGTCCCTCACGCTCAAGGGGTTCAAGTCGTTTGCCGACCGTGCCCATATGACGTTTGAGCCGGGCCTGACCGTCATCGTCGGTCCCAACGGCTCGGGAAAATCGAACATCTCTGACTCGATTCTGTGGGTCCTGGGCGAGCAGAGCGCCAAGCAGCTGCGCGGCCAGGCCATGGAGGATGTCATCTTCTCGGGCTCGTCAGCGCGCAAGCCGGTGGGTGTCGCCGAGGTCACGCTGGTGCTCGATAACTCGGACCATATGCTGCCCGTCGACTTTGACGAGGTCGCCATCACCCGTCGTATGTATCGCTCGGGCGAAAGCGAGTACCTCATCAACTCGAGTCCGTGCCGCCTGATGGACATTCAGGACATCCTGCACGATTCGGGCTTGGGCAAGGATACGCATTCCATCATCAGCCAGGGCAAGCTCGACGCCATTTTGCAGAGCCGCCCCGAGGAGCGCCGTGCCCTCATCGAGGAGGCCGCCGGCATCTCCAAGCACAAGCGCCGCAAGGAGCGTGCGCTCAGAAAGATTAAATCGATGGACGAGCACCTGACGCGTGCCCGCGACATCAATAAGGAAATTGCCCGTCAGCTGCGACCGCTGGAGCGTCAGGTCGATCGCGCGCGCAAGTATAAAGAGCTGTCCTCGCGCGCGAACGAGCTTACGCAGATGCTGGCCGTCGACGAGCTGCGTTCGCTGCAGTCGCAGTGGAACGACTTGGAGAGCCGCTCCAAGGAAGGTGCCGCCGAGCTGGAGCTTGCGCAGTACCGCTTGGGCGAAAAGGAACGCGAGCTCGAGAAGCTCCAGGTCATGCTCGAGGAAAAGGGCCTGTTTGTGGGCGATCTGGGCGAGCAGCGCCGCCATATGCAAGACGTGGTCGGCCGCATTAACTCCGATATGCGCCTGCTCGAGGAAAAGGGCCACAACATGGTGTCGCGCCTGTCCGACATGCGCGGCCAGATCTCGAGCTCCGAGCATCAGCGTCGTCGCGTGGTAGAGGAGCTCGAGGACGCGCGTGCGCAGCTTGAGGAAGTGACCGGCGCGCACATGCAGGCCCAGGAGGACGTTGACGCCGCCGGACCTGCCGCCGCCGAGCTCCACGAGCGGCGCGTGACGCTCGACAATCAGATTTCGCAGCTTACGCGTGAGCAACGCGATGTGCAGCGTGTGGCCGATAACGCGGCGCTCGAACTCGCCAAGGTGAAGGACTCGCTGAGCAACGCCGAGGTCGAGGACAACATGTATGCCTCGCGCCTGGAGCAGATCGATGACCAGCTCGAGGAAGTCACGGCCTCACTCGAGAGCCGTCGCGACCGCGCCGAGGAGCTTGAGGGTGCACTCGATCAGGCCCGTCAAGCCCAGATTGATGCGCGCGAGGCTACCGAGGTCGCCCGTGCAGCCCTTAAGGACTTGCGTGCCCGCGAGAGCGAGGCGCGCAACAAACTGTCCGAGGTGCGCTCGGAGCTTGCTAGCCAAAAGAAACTCGATGCCCGCATGGCCGACAGCTCGCCGCTCGTGAGCTGTCTGGTGGGTGTACTGGGCGACGATGTCTCGGGTCGTCTGGGCGACGTGCTCGAGGCCCCTCGTGAGCTCGAGGGCCTGGTGGAGCAGCTGCTTGCCGGCGATATCGATGCGCTGCTGTTCGACGATACGTCCGCGCTTGAGCGTGCCGGTCGTGCCGCTCTGGACCAGAAGAAGGCCTCGGGCGAGGCGCTGCTGGTGGCGCGCGGTGCGAGCGCCTCTGCTGCCGCTAAGGGCGCTGCCGGTTCCCGCCTGGTCGATCGCCTGTCCGTACGCGCCGGCTATGGCCCGGTTGTCGAGGCGCTGCTCGGCGGCTATTACGTTGTCGACGACTTGGCGGCTGCGCTGGCCGCGCCTGTCGTTGACGGCGTGACTTACGTGACCCCCGATGGCGCCCGCGTCGCCTGCGGCGGCCTGGTGCGTGTAGGCCTCGACGCCGGCGAGGCGTCGGGTGCCTTGGAGCGCAAGCGTCGCATTCGCGAGCTGGAGGGCCTGGAGCCCGATCTGGCTGCTGTGTTTGAGCATGTGTCGGATCAGGTCGTCGAGGCCAATGCGGCCGTCGAAGAGGCGCGTGCCGCTGAGGGCGATGCCGCCGGCGAGATCGCCCGTCTTGAGGGCGAGCGCCGCTCGCTGCTCTCCGAGATTGGCCGCCTGGAGCAAAGCGCCAACAACGCCGAGGTCGAACGCGTGCGCATCTCCAAGCGCCGCGAGCAGGCCGCCGAGGCCGTTCGCGCTGCGCGCCCGCGCGTGGACGAGCTCACCCGCTCGCGTGACGAGGCCCGAGCGCAGGCAAGCGATCTTGGCCTTCAGATTGCCGAAGCCAACGACGAACTCGACCGCGTTCGCCGTGACGATTCCGAGGCCGCCGGCAAGCTCGCCGATGCCAAGGTCCGCCTGGCCCAGACGAGCGAGCGCCTTCGTTCTCTGAAGGGCCGCGTGCCCGATCTGGAGCATCGCCTGGAGGGCATCGACCGCCGTATCCGCGGAACACGCCAGGCCTCGCGCTCACTCGAGCTGCTGCGCCTGCGCGTCGATCCCATGCACGAGCGCTATTCGGCCCTGCTGGAGCGCGCGTCGGATTGGGCAGCGCGTCTGCGTGACCAGGCCTCTCTGGAGGAGGCGGACTCCGCTTCGCTCAAGAAGACCATCGAGGATGCCAAGGCAGAGGTTGCCCGCGCTAAGGAGAAGGTCGATACCGCCACCGCCACGCAAAACGAGTTTAAGGTCGCGCGTGGCAAGCTCGAGGTGCAGGTAGAGGCCGCCATTAAGGCCATTACCGCCGATGGCAACACGGTACTCGAGGAAGCGCTCATGCTTCCCGCGCCCACGGACCGCGATGCCGCCGAGCGCGAGCTCAACCAGCTTGTGCGCCAGATCAACAACCTTGGTCCCGTGAACCAAGTTGCCATGGAGGAGTACGAGCAGCTCAAGCGCCGCGCTGACTACATCGAGGAGCAGCTGGCCGATCTGGAGAGCGCGCGTAAGGCGCTCACCAAGATCACGGTGGCCATTGATCGCAAGATGCGCAAGGCGTTCCTTGTGACGTTTGAGAAGGTCGACGCGAACTTCCGCGAGATCTTCGCTATGCTGTTCCCGGGTGGCCAGGCTCATCTGGAGATGACCGATCCTGAGCATCCGGCCGAGACGGGTATCGAGGTCGTGGCGCAGCCGCGCGGCAAGCGCATCACCAAGATGATGCTCATGTCGGGCGGCGAGAAGAGTCTGACGGCACTCGCCCTGCTCTTTGCCGTGTACCGCACGCGCACGGTGCCGTTCTATGTGCTGGACGAGGTCGAGGCGGCACTTGACGACGCCAACCTGTCCAAGCTCATCGGCGCGCTCGACGTGTTGCGTTCCGATACGCAGCTCTTGGTCATTTCGCATCAGCGCCGTACTATGGAGGACGCTGACGTTCTCTATGGCGTCTCGATGCAAGCCGACGGCGTCAGCCGCGTCGTCTCGCAAAAACTCGATCGCGAAACCGGAAAGGTCGTGAATGCATAATGGGATTCTTTGACGCTCTCTCGCGCGGACTTGAGCGCAGCCGCGAGGCCCTCAACGAGGTCTTCTACTTTGGCGGCGAGGTCGACGAGGACTTTTGGGAGGACCTTGAGGATACCCTCGTTATGGGTGACATGGGTGCCGAGGTCGCCATTCAGGTCTCCGATGACCTGCGCGACGCCGCCGCTAAGAAGAACCTCAAGACCGCCCCGCAGCTTCGTCGCGCCCTGGCCGAGCAGCTCGAGGGCCATTTTGTGCCTGTTGAGCGCGATCCGTTTTCCGATACGCCGAGCTGCGTACTGTTTGTCGGTATTAACGGTGCCGGCAAGACCACCACGGTCGGCAAGATTGCGAGCGCCATGGCCGCCCGCGGCAAGAACGTGGTGATCGGTTCGGCCGACACCTTCCGCGCCGCCGCCATCGAGCAGCTCGATGTGTGGGGCCAGCGTGCCGGCGTGCCCGTCATCAAGCGTGACCGCGGCTCCGATCCGGCGAGCGTGTGCTATGACGTGCTCGACGAGGCCGATAAGCGCGGCAGCGACTTGGTGCTCATCGATACCGCCGGCCGTCTGCACACGAGCCCCGAGCTCATGCGCGAGCTTGCCAAGGTGGTCAACGTGACGCGTAAGCGCGCCGCCAATATGGCCGCTGGTCCCATGCCGGTTTCGGTCGTGCTTGTGATCGATGCCGCCACTGGTCAGAACGGTCTGAACCAGGCGCTCGAGTTTAACGAGGCGCTGGGCCTGGACGGTATTATCATGACTAAGCTCGACGGCACGGCTAAGGGCGGTATCGCCATGGCCGTGGCCGAGAAGCTCAAGCTCCCGATCCTGCGCATCGGCGTCGGCGAGCAGGTCGATGACCTGCAGGAGTTTAATGCAAAAGATTTCTGCCGCGCCCTGGTGGGCGAGTCCAATTAAGGAGTGACTAGTGTTTGATTCTCTGAGCGATCGCCTCAACGACACATTTGACCGCCTGCGCGGCAAGGGTAAGCTGACCGAGGCCGATATCACTTCGGCCATGCGCGACATTCGCATGGCGCTGCTCGAGGCCGACGTTAACTTTAAGGTCGTCAAGGAGTTCGTTGCCAAGACCAAGGAGCGCTGCATGACCGCCGAGGTCATGGAGTCGCTGTCGCCGGCGCAAAACGTCGTCAAGATCGTGCTCGACGAGCTCACCGAGATGCTCGGCTCCACCGAGAGTAAGCTCGTTTTTAGCAATCGCATTCCTAATGTCATCATGCTCGTGGGCCTGCAGGGCTCCGGTAAGACCACGGCGGCCGTAAAGCTGGCCTACCTGCTCAAGAAGCAGGGCCGCTCGCCGCTGCTCGCCGCGTGCGACGTCTACCGTCCCGCCGCTGCCGACCAGCTGGCCACGCTCGGCGGAGAGATCGGTGTCCCGGTCTTCCGAGGCGACGGTGCGCACCCGGTCGACATCGCCAAGGGCGCCATTCAGGAGGCCGTCGACCACCTGCGTGACGTGGTCATTGTCGATACCGCCGGTCGTTTGCAGATCGACGAGCAGATGATGCAGGAGGCCGTGGACATCAAGAAGGCCGTCAAGCCCGATCAGGTGCTGATGGTCGTCGATGCCATGACCGGCCAGGATATTGTCAACGTCGTCTCGACCTTCGCCGAGCGCACCGACTTTGACGGCGTGATCATCTCCAAGCTCGACGGCGACGCCCGTGGCGGCGGCGCACTTTCCGTGCGCCAGGTGACCGGTAAGCCCATCAAGTTCGTGAGCATGGGCGAGAAACCCGATTCGCTGGAGCCGTTCTATCCCGACCGCATGGCCAAGCGAATCTTGGGCATGGGCGATGTTGTCGGCATTATCGAGAAGGCCCAGGAGGCCGCCGATGCAGAGCAGCTCGAGGCTGCCGAGCGCATGCTGCGCGAGGGCTTTACCATGAACGACATGCTCGACCAGATGAAAGCCGTCAAAAAGATGGGCGGTATGAAGGGTATCCTGGGCATGCTCCCCGGTGGTCAGCGTGCACTCAACCAGATGGGCGGCAACCTGGACGAGGGCATCTTCGATAAGAACGAGGCCATCATCATGTCGATGACCAAGGAGGAGCGCCTGCGTCCCTCCATCATCAACGGCCAGCGCCGCGCCCGCATTGCCAAGGGTGCCGGCGTAACCCCCACCGAGGTCAACAGCCTTATGAAGCAGTGGGGCGAGATGAATAAGATGATGGGCCGCATGCGCACGATGGCCAATCAGGCGCAGGCCGGCGGCAAAAAGGGCAAAAAGGGAAAGAAGGGCAAGAAGATGCGCATGCCCAATATCCCTGGCCTGGACGCTATGGGTCTGGGCGGCATGGGCGGCCTAGGTACGGGCGGTCCCAAGTCCGATATGGAGCTGCTGCGCCAGATGGAAGCGCAGATGCGTAATAAGAAATAGAGCTGTAATTCCAGCTTGATATGGCAAAGGCCACTCGGAAGCTACCGGGTGGCCTTTGTTGTTGGCTTTGATTGTTGGGTTGCGTTCGGCTTCGCGTCCCGAGCTCGCGGTGCCGTGCCGTTAGTGGCAGCCGCAGCCCTCATGGCCTTCGTGGTCGTGGTGGCCGTGGCAGCCGCAGGACCCGCCATGCTCATGGGTGTGCTCGTGGTCGTGGCTGTGGCAGCCGCACGTGGCCTCGCCGTTCTGTGCGAGCGTGCCGGCGATAAGGGCCTCGACGCAAGCGTCGCAGCTGCCCTGGGCACCTGCGTATACCGTGATGCCGGCTTGGGCAAGCGCGTTGATAGCGCCTCCGCCGATGCCGCCGCAGATGAGCGTGTCCACGCCGCCGTTGGCGAGCAGGCCCGCAAGTGCGCCGTGGCCGGTGCCGCCGGTGCCCACGACCTGCTCGTTGAGCACCTTGCCGTCCTGAACGTCGTAGATCTTGAACTGCTCGCTGCGGCCAAAGTGCATAAAGATGTTGCCATTGTCGTACGTGGTTGCCACCCTCATGGTGCCGACCCCCTTTGCTGGCCATGCGGCCGTTGTCGTGGTGATGGGGGAGTACGCGATATTGCCGCCTTCGATGATGAGCGCCCGACCATTGACCAACGCGTTTGCCACCTTGCGATGCGCTCGGCTGCAAATAGCCGCCACCGTGGCGCGCGCGATGCCCATCTGCTGTGCGACTGCCTCTTGGTTAAGGCCTTCCAGGTCGCACAGGCGCAGCACCTCGAGTTCGTCGACCGTCATGTCGATGGCGTCTCCACTGGCAAGGCCGTCGGGGGTAAAGCCGCGATATTCGGGGATGATCCCAACACGGCGCAATTTCTCGCGTCTTCCTGCCATACGTGCTCCTTATCTGACATATGTCAACAATAGAATAACGAACGTGCAGATTTACGCAAGAGATTTCTGGCATATGTCAGAAAACAAGGGCTTATGTTTGGGCTGTGGGGCCGCGTGCGCCTGGGCTACAATGAATCTCGCTTGTAGGCGACTGACAGGAGGGTCAATGAGCAAGGCTGATCAACAGTTTGTAACCATGTGCCGCGATATTCTGGACCATGGCACCACCACCGAGGGCCAAAAGGTCCGTCCGGTGTGGGAGGACGGCACCCCTGCCTATACCATTAAAAACTTTGGCGTTACGGCACGCTATGACCTGCGTGAGGAGTTTCCGGCGCTTACCCTGCGTCGTACGGCCCTCAAATCTGCCATGGATGAGATCCTATGGATCTATCAAAAGAAGTCCAATAACGTGCATGACCTCAACAGCCATATTTGGGATGAGTGGGCTGACGAGACCGGCTCCATCGGTAAGGCCTACGGGTATCAGATTGGGCAAAAGAGCCATTATGCCGAGGGCGATTTCGACCAGATGGACCGCGTTCTGTACGACCTTAAGAACACGCCGTACAGCCGCCGCATTATGACGAATACCTATGTGTTTAGCGATTTGTCCGAGATGCACCTGTATCCGTGCGCCTACAGCGTGACGTATAACGTGACGCAGCGCCCGCAGGATGACAAACCGACGCTCAACATGATTCTCAACCAGCGCAGCCAGGACATTTTGGCCGCGAACAACTGGAATGTGTGCCAGTACGCCATCTTGCTGATGATGGTCGCGCAATCGGTCGATATGATTCCCGGCGAGCTGCTACATGTGATTGCCGATGCCCACATTTACGACCGTCATGTCGATATCGTCCGCGAGCTTATCGAGCGTCCGCAGTTTGCCGCGCCCAAGGTAACGCTTAACCCCGATGTGCATGACTTCTATGCGTTTACGACCGACGACCTGATCGTCGAGGGTTATGAGCACGGCCCGCAGGTCAAGAACATCCCCATTGCGGTGTAGGTGACGCGCATGACGTGTAAGCTTTCTGCCATTGTCGCCGTGTGCGATGACTGGGGCATTGGGTGCGAGGGCGACATGGTGGTGTCCAATCGCGCCGACATGCGCCATTTTGTGGCGTGCACCAAAGGGTGCCCGGTTATTATGGGACGCAAGACCCTGCTGAGTTTTCCCGGTGGGCGTCCGCTCAAGAACCGCCGCAATATCGTGCTCACGCGTGACGAGAGCTTTGCTGCCGAGGGCGTCGACGTGGTGCATAGCGTCGACGAAGCGCTCGCCGTGGTTGCCGATGAGCCCGTTGCGTGGGTGATCGGCGGTGGCGAGGTGTATCGTCAGTTTTTGCCGTGCTGCGTGGAGGCCGAGGTCACGCATAACCACTGCGTCCATCCCGTGGACACGTACTTTCCCGACTTGGACGCCGATCCCGCGTGGGAGATTGCGCGGCGTGGCGGGGTTGCCACGATTGCCTCGGGCGAGGGTGACGAGGGTCTCGATTATGAGTTCGTGACGTATCGTCGCGTTGAGGCATAAATCGCCTGGCGTGAACGGTATCATCGGGTTGATTGAATGCATGGGGCGGCGCTTAGCGTCGCCTCGTTTGGTATAGATGTGCTGTAAAGAAGGGTGCGGGCTGGCTGCTATGACTGATGCCGTTGAGGTGCTGCGAATCGATTCGCTCGAGGACGAGCGGCTCGATGCCTACGTGCGACTGACCGAGCGTGAGCTTCGCTGCGTGCTGGAGCCGCAGAAGGGCATTTTTATCGCCGAGAGCGCCAAGGTCATCGAGCGTGCGGTTCGCGCCGGATACGAGCCGGTGAGCTTTCTTTTGGGCGAACGCTGGCTCGATCAGATGATGCCGCTGTTTGAGCGCCTGGTTGTGCGCGAGGGCGCGGGTCCGGTTCCTGTGTTCGTTGCCTCCATGGAGCTCATGGAGCAGCTGACGGGTTTTAACGTGACGCGCGGTGCGCTCGCGGCATTCCGTCGTCCACGCCAGATTCCGGTAGCCGAGTTCTTGAGTGGCGTCGTCGAGGCGGCGGGTGAGCGCCCGGTGCGCGTGTGCGTGCTCGAGGGCATTGTCGACCACACCAATGTCGGCGCGATTTTCCGCTCGGCGGCTGCGCTGAACGTCGATGGCATTTTGGTGAGCCCCACTTGCTGTGACCCGCTGTACCGTCGCTCGGCCCGCGTGAGCATGGGCACGGTGTTCCAGGTGCCCTGGACGCGCATTGGCAGCGAGGCGCGCGTATGGCCGCATGATGGGCTGGCGGCGCTGCACGATGCCGGCTTTTCGTGTGCCGCCATGGCGTTGACGGATGATTCGGTGTCGCTGGACGATCCCGTGCTGCAGGAGATTGACCGCCTAGCGATCTTTATGGGTACCGAGGGTGCCGGCTTGGGCACCAAGACCATTGCCGGCTGCGACCGAGCCGCGCGCATTCCGATGGCGCACGGGGTCGATTCACTCAACGTTGCCGCTGCGAGTGCCGTCGCCTTTTGGCAACTGTGCCCGCATGTGAGCAACGAGTACCACTACCAGCCGGGGCTGTATCACTAGGCAGATATTTCGCACCGGGCTCTGGTTCGGGACGTTTCGGCCGACGTCGGTCGGTGCTAAGCTGGTTTTGGCTTTCGTTTTAAAGTGCCGTTTTGTTGTTTGACGTACGCTGGTGGGGAGGGCGTGTGGCTAAGAAATCTACGGCTATCGATGTAACGCAGGGCGTTATTTGGCAGCAGCTGCTGTCGCTGTGCGTCCCCATCTTCTTTAGTTCGTTCTTTCAGCAGGCATACACGCTTATCGGTACCTATATCGTCGGTCAGTTTGGCGGCAAGCTCGCGCTGGGTGGCATTCAGGCCACGATGGTGCTTACGGAGCTCTGCATTGGTTTTTGCGTCGGTGTTGGTGCTGGATGTGCCGTTATTACCGGCCAGTTTTTTGGTCAGCACGATGACGAGCGCTTGAGCCGATCGGTCCATACGGCCATGACGCTCGCGCTGGTGGGCGGCATTGTCATTTCCATTCTGGGCATGGTGTTTGTCGAGCCGATGCTTGTGCTGATGAATACACCGCATGAGCTGCTGGCCGAGGGTGTGGCGTATGCCCGTTGCTACTTTGCCGCCATGTTTGCGGCGCTGCTGCTCAATATGGGGACGGCGTTGTTGCGCGCCGTGGGCGACACGCGCGGTCCGGCGGTCATTATTGCCTCCGGCTGCTTCGTCAACGTGGCGCTCGACATTCTCTTTGTCGCCGTGCTGCACATGGAAGCGCTGGGCTGCGGCATCGCGGTGGCGCTGACTATCTGCACCAATGCCACGATGATTGTGATCCGCATGATGCGCGCTCCGGGGGCGTGGCGGTTGTCGCTATCCAAACTCGGTATCGATCGCGGCATTTGCAAGAGCATGCTTTCGTGCGGTTTGCCGCTGGGCGTTCAGTCTGCGGCGTATTCGATCTCCAACGTTTTGATTCAGGTGTCGGTCAACTCGTTTGGAGCCGATGTTACGACCGCTTGGGGTCTTTCCGGTCGCCTGGACGGCATTATCTGGATGGTGACCGAGGCGCTTGGTGTGTCGATTACTACGTTCTCGGCGCAGAACTTTGGTGCGCGCAATTACGATCGCATGCGAAAGGGATACCACACGTCGCTCGTGCTGTCGTTTGTGCTTATCGGTGGCCTGTCTGCCGTGCTGCTGGTATTCTCGGGCCCGCTTTCGCGTCTGTTTATCGACGATGTCGCAATTTCGGCCTACACCACGACGATTCTTCATTTCATCGCGCCGTTCTACGCGATCTTCTCGATTATCGAAAACGCGTCCGGCTCCATCCGTGGCGCTGGCGTGAGCTTCCAGCCTATGATGCTCACGATATTCGGCACGGTCGTGCTCCGCGTGGCGTGGGTGTTCGCGATTATGCCGCTCGACCCCTCGCTCGAGCATCTGCTGCTGGTCTACCCCGTAACCTGGGTAATAACCGCCACGATGTTCACCATCTACCACCACAGCGGCAACTGGCTAGGCCGCGCCACTGCCTAATGATCCCTGGGGGGACGGAGGAAAACGGCTCATTGCTCTCCGTCGTGATGTCGATGATCCGTTTCCCTTCGTCCCCTTCGGATCAATTAGTATTCGATGCCTTGGCGGGCCAGGAGGCCTTCGTCGAAGTAGTGTTTGACGAGGCGCATTTCGGTGACCAGGTCGGCGAGGTCCGCGATGGGCAGCAGGCCGCGGCCGGTCAGTATGAGCTCTGTGGTGTCGGGTTTCATCGCGATCAGTTCCTCGACATCCTCGCGCGTCACGAAGCCGCGGCGCATGGCCTCGCCGAGTTCGTCCAAAATCAGAACGTCGACCTGTGAGATCTGCTTGCGTGCGAGCTCCATGATCTGTGCGGCGCAAGCCTCGGGCGTGTCGCGGTCGGCCTGTACAATTCGTAGCCCTAGGCGTGGTGCCGCATCATGCTCGGCGCAGTGCAGCTTCTTGGCAAACTGAAGCATGAGCACGTTAAGTCCATAGCCCGTGGCGCGCAGCGCGAGCCCCAGCGCAGCCGTCGTCTTGCCCTTGCCGTCGCCCGTATAGATCTGAACCTTGCCGACTTCGAGTGATGCCATCTCTATTCTTTCGTGCCCGGCGTCGGTTTATCGCCGGCCGGGTTGGGTATTCTAGTTAGCATTATCAACCCCAGTAGATGGAGTTCAAGCAGATGGAGATGGATGACAACAAACGTAGACGGAATATGATCCTCTACGTGCTCATCGCCTTCGTCGTCTACCTCGTGCTCTCGACCGTTCTGTTCCCCAACATCGGTCACACGCAGCAGATTACGAAGACCGATTATTCGACGTTTGTCAAAGCGCTCGATAAGAAGAGTGTCGACAAGGTCGAGTACAACACGGACGATTACTCGATTTATTACACCAAGAAGGGCGAGGACGAGAACATCGCCTACAAGACGACCGGCGTGCCGAGTGACACGGGCTTTACCGATCGCGTGCTCGAGGCCGGCGCCTCGCTGGAGTCGGTGGTTCCCGATAAGAACTCGGGCCTGATGACTTACTACTTGCTCACGCTCGTCCTTCCCATGGCGATTTTCTTCCTCATCGGCTGGTGGCTCAACCGCCGTATGAAGAAGGCCATGGGCGATGACGGCCCGTCCATGAATTTTGGTGGCGGCGGCTTTGGCGGCGGCGGTCTGGGTAAGTCCGGTGCGCGCGTTATCGCCTCCAAGGATGTTGGCGTGACCTTTAAGGATGTTGCTGGTCAGGAAGAGGCCAAGGAATCCCTGAAGGAGGTCGTCGACTTTCTGGAGAAGCCGCAGCGCTATGAGGAAATCGGCGCCAAGCTGCCGCGCGGTGCTCTTCTCGTGGGCCCTCCTGGCACTGGTAAGACCCTGCTTGCCAAGGCTGTTGCCGGCGAGGCGGGCGTACCGTTCTTTAGCATTTCGGGCTCTGAGTTCGTCGAGATGTTCGTCGGCCGTGGCGCCGCCAAGGTGCGCGACCTGTTTAAGCAGGCTAAGGAAAAGGCCCCCTGTATCGTATTTATCGATGAGATTGATACCATCGGCAAAAAGCGTGACGGTGGCGGCTTTAGCGGCAACGACGAGCGTGAGCAAACGCTCAACCAGCTGCTGACCGAGATGGATGGCTTCGACAACCACAAGGGTATCGTCGTCCTCGCTGCCACCAACCGTCCTGACAGCCTCGATCCCGCTCTGCTGCGCCCCGGTCGTTTTGACCGCCGCATCCCCGTTGAGCTGCCCGACCTGACCGGCCGCAAGAACATCCTCGAGCTTCACGCCAAGAGTGTGAAGACCGAGCCGCCGATCGATCTGACCGCGATTGCCCGCGCCACGCCCGGAGCCTCGGGCGCCGACCTGGCCAATATCATCAACGAGGGCGCCCTGCGCGCCGTTCGCGAGGGTCGCAAGCGTGCAACCCAGGACGACTTCGAGGAGTCGGTGGAGGTCGTCATCGCCGGCCAGCAGCGTAAGTCCACGGTGCTGTCCGATCACGAGAAACAGGTCGTGTCCTATCACGAGATCGGCCATGCCATCGTTGCCGCCCGCCAGAAGGGTTCTGCGCCGGTTACGAAGATCACCATCGTGCCGCGTACGAGCGGTGCTCTGGGCTACACCATGCAGGTCGAGGAGGACGAGCGCTTCTTGACCACGCGCCAGGAGGTGCTCGACAAGCTCGCTGTCTACTGCGGCGGACGTGCTGCCGAGGAGCTCATCTTTGGTGAGATGACGACTGGCGCGGCCAATGATATCGAGCAGGCCACCAAGCTCGCCCGCAACATGGTGACGCGCTTTGGTATGTCGGAAGAGTTTGGCATGATGGCGCTCGGTACCGTTCAGAATGCCTACCTCAACCAGGACACGTCGCTCACCTGTGCCCCCGGTACGGCCGAGCGCGTCGACGCGATCGTCGCCAAGCTGATCGAGGACGCACATGACCGCGCCCTGCAGATCCTCAAGGAGAACAAGTTTAAGCTCCATGAGCTGGCTCGTTATCTGTACAAGAAGGAGACGATCACGGGCGAGGAGTTCATGAATCTCCTCACGCGCGAGAATCCGCTGATGCCAAAGCAGCAGTAAGGCTGGTTGCACAACGTCGAACGCCCCATTTGAGTTTCTATCTCAAATGGGGCGTTTTGTTTGGGAGGGATATGTATGAAGATCGTGGTAAGCGCCTGTTTGATGGGCGAGAGCTGCAAGTATAACGGGCTCGACAATTACCACCGCGCGTTGGTCGAGGCTTGCGAGCGTACGGGGACCGAGGTGCTCCTCGTATGCCCCGAGGTTTTTGGCGGTCTGCCCACGCCGCGCGACCCGTCCGAGATCGTGGGCTGTGAGGTTCGCACCCGCGAGGGCGTGTCGGTTGATCGCGAGTTTCGCCATGGTGCCCAACGCGCGCTCGATATGTGCGAGCACTTTGGCGGCCCGTCCGAGATCGCTGCGTGCATCTTGCAGGACCGTAGTCCCTCGTGCGGCGCGGGCCGCATCTACGACGGAACATTCAGCGGCACCCTTACAGCGGGCAACGGCGTTTTCGTCGATCTGTTGCTGCGTCACGGGTACCGTGTGATTCCGGCTAGCGAGTTCGATCCCAGCATGCTGGAGCATTGTCCATAGCACTCGAACCCAACACTTCCTCACGGGTGACCGTTTTGGCATCATCCGTGAAGTTGATATTGAGTACGACCCGGTCATCAAAGACGTAGACCGAGTTGACAGGCGCCGTACCCAGGCAGCCCCTCCCCGCGGCCCTCGCGCAGGAACGCGCACGCGGCCTTCCCGTCTCTTGCGCCCCTCCCGGAACTGTCCACATCAGTGTAGCCAATCCAGTCCGCAAAGGGCTGCAGCCCGGACAACGCGGCGATGGAGGGCTTCTTCGGCCTGCTCAAGAAGGAGTTCTGGCACGGCCGGGACTGGTCGGACTGGACCCCCCGCCCGCTTCATCGAGGAGCTCGGGGGCTGGATCGGTCGATATAATACGGAGAGGCGCAGCGATGCGCTCGGTGGCCGCATGCCGGCTGAGTTCCGCTCCGCGCTGGGAAGGGCCGCGTGACGGTCCATGAAATCATCCGCAGTCCCCATACTTGCCCCTTTGGGACAGCTTCTTGTTGGGGCGTGCCTGCCCCAAACCCTGCTAGGAACGAGTACAGCTAACTGGAATTTTCAAATTAGTCTTTGCAAATTACCTTTGAACCTTCACCATCAATTACAATTCCCTGACGGTTGTTAATTGGGCATAGATTCAAATCCGAAAACTCAGCCATTATTTTCTCGGTAACTTTCTTAAATGGTGCTGTGAGATAATGCGGAAGAACATAGAAATCAATCAAATTAAGCCCTGAATCATCTTCTTGTGAGTAGTCCTCCGGCATTTCATCCATTTGCTCGATATATTGGATGCTTGGAGCGCATACAATCGCCCCTGCCGATTCACCAATCATCAGTTTTCCCTTTGCCAATTCTTTCTTCAACAGCTCATCCGTTCCCGTTTTACGGAGCTGGTCTATAAGGAAAAAAGAATTTCCGCCGGTAAAATAGATCACATCCGCATCTTCAAAAAGAGACTGTATCGTTGAATAAGCCTCCGTTGAAATATCAATTTCAGTTACGATTGCTCCCAACTTTTTGAATAATTTTCGAGCCGAGCCGACATAACCGGTGTAGCCTTCACGCAGCGAAGCTGTTGGAATAAATGCGACTTTTTTATTTTCAATTTCTTCCTTTATCAGACTTCCTACACTTGAAAAGTGAGAACATAAAAACAGTTTCATCAATATTCTCCTTTATATATAAATTCTTATTTGTTGAACTAAGCCGTGTATACCATACTCTCCAATGATAGAACGCCCTGATATAGCGAAATTTTGCCGTTTTCCAGCGTACGTGCGTACACACTCCACAGGAATTCTAAGGGGCCTGCCCCCTTAGCACACGGACTTTGGAATAAAGTCTAGTGTTTTACGCCTTGCCAGAGGTGTACAGGCTCTCGGTATGCACGTACGAAGCAATTGCCATCAATGCCCCATATAAGTGGCGATCAAGTTCGCATAAAGCGACCTTGATCCCGCAAAACAAAAGGCAGGATACCATCACCACGATGATGCCCTGCCTCTGTTCGTTCCTGTTTACCGTTCCGAGTAGTCCTTCCGCAGAATTTCCGATAAACAAAAAACGTACCCGAACCCTTTCTCGTAAAGAATCGGGTTCGAGTACGAACTGAATTCTGGAGCAATAAAAAACCAACAGAAAGGTGCCTGTCCCCTTTGTGGTGGTTTTGGGCCAGCCCTAGAGCGTGTGGCCGTAAGCGTCGGCAGCCTTGATGGCGGCGGCGAACTTTTCGTCGGTGAAGGGCTCGGGGTTGCCCTGCTTCCACTCGTTGGTGGCGTGCGCGAACTCGCACAGGGCAGGGATGTCGGCCTCGGAAAGGCCGACCTGCTCAAGCGTCACGGGCAGCCCCATCTGCTTGTTAAAGGCGGCGTAGCGCTCAAGGTTCTTGGTATCGCCCGTATAGGCAAACAGCACGAGCACGCCCAGGCTCACGACCTCGCCGTGCAGGTAGGAGCCCTCGCGCGGGATGCTGCACGTGGCGTTGTAGAACGCATGCGCCACGCTCGAGTTGTAGTAGTAATCGTTTTGGTTGGTCAGGTTCGAGACATAGCCCGTGTTGACCACGATGTCGAGCGCGATCTGCTTGACGGCCTCGCTCGACAGGTCCTGGCGCACGTCCTCTAGACCCTGCACGCCATAGGTAAACAGCGGCTCGGAGCAGGTGTGGGCGAGTGCCAGGCCAAGTCCGGCGGTGTGCTCCAGGTTGCCGGCGCTCGTGGCGTACTCGACCTCGGGCTGCTTGGACAGGGCATCGCCCACGCCCGCCCAGAAGTACTCCGCCGGAGCCTCGGCGATGATCTTGGGGTTGATGAAGATGTGCGCGGGGCGGTTTGGGTACGAATAGCCCTCGAGCGAGCCGTCGTCGTTGTAGACAACGGCAATGGCGGTCGCGGCCGAGCAGTTGGAGCAGATCGTCGGTACCGTAAAGACGATCTTCTTGAGCTCGATGGCCGCTGTCTTGACGGTGTCGAGCGCCTTGCCGCCGCCGCATGCGATAAGAACGTCGGCTTCTTGGCAGACAGGGGAGTTCACAACCTTGGCGATATTGGCGCGCGTACTGTTGGTGCCGTAGACGCGCGTCTCCAGAATCTCGACGTCGGTGCCCTCCAGCGCCGCTTCGATACCGGGAAGCACCGCTGCCAGTGCTCGTTTACCACCGATAATCGCGACCTTGGTCGCTCCGTACTCGTCCAGTGCGCCGGGCAGCTCGTCAAAGCAGTCCTCGCCGACGGTGTAGTCGCTCATTCCAATCGTGCGCATAGCAGCCTTCTTTCGTTAGATAAAGTGCTTTCAGGTATTTTGCTCCAAGTGAGTGCTTGCGATCGCGAGAAGTTTCTAAAGTATGAAACCGATGTTGAGGGTTTTTCGCCGGCGTTGACCGTGTTACCATACAGCGCATAAGCGTTGATGGGGACGAGTAGTCGGCCGTCCGCATGCTACAGAGAGCGGGGAGCGCTGAGAACCCGTGCATGCGACCGATGAAAATCACCCCGGAGCTGCGGTCCCAACGGGCGCGCCGCACAGGCACGTCTTAGTAGATATCGCCGAGATGGTCGTCGATACAGGCCAGCCGAGTAACGGATGCGAGCGCGCGAATATGCGGGCGAGGGCATCTAAGCTGGGTGGTTAAGCGAAGAGCTTTTGCGAGCGTACAGCTCGATTTGTGGCGCTTCGTCCCAGCTTGTAGGGACGGGCGCTTTTTTGGTGCCCAACGGGCGTGCGCGCCCACGACATGAAAGGGGTACCGTGGCAAACGAGTACAAGCAGACGATGAATCTGCCCAAGACCGGTTTTCCCATGCGTGCCGGTCTTTCCAAGTCCGAGCCCAAGCGACTCAAGGACTGGCAGGACAACAAGGTCTACGAGCAGGTTCTGAAGAAGAACGAGGGTCACAAGAAGTTTGTGCTGCACGACGGTCCTCCGTACGCCAACGGTCCGATCCACATCGGCCATGCCATGAACAAGATCTCCAAGGACATGATCAACCGCTACTGGATGATGCAGGGCTATGAGGTTCCCTATGTCCCCGGTTGGGACTGCCATGGTCAGCCGATCGAGCACAAGGTCGAGGAGAAGCTCGGCACCGAGAAGTTCAACCAGACCCCCACGGCCAAGATTCGTGAGCTCTGCAACGAGTTCGCTGTTGAGAACATCGAGCTGCAGAAGGCCGGTTTCCGTCGTCTGGGCGTGCTCGGCGACTGGGATAACCCCTATCTGACGCTCTATCACCAGCACGATGCCGCCGACATCGAGGTCTTCAAGGCCATGTTCGATAAGGGCATGATCTATCGCGGCCACAAGCCGGTTCACTGGTGCAAGCACTGCCACACCGCGCTGGCCGAGGCCGAGATTGAGTACTCCGACGAGACGAGCCCCTCCATCTTCGTGCGCTTTGAGATGACCTCCAAGCCCGCCGGCCTAGAGAACTTCGACGGTCCGGTCGACTTTATCATCTGGACGACCACGCCGTGGACCATCCCCTCTGACCAGGCCGTTTCCCTTAAGCCCGGCGCCGCCTATGTCGCCGTTGAGCACGATGGCCGTGCCGAGGTCATGCTCGAGGACCTGGCTCCCAAGTGCTGCGAGGAGTTTGGCTGGGAGTACACCCCGGTTATGGTCGCCGGCAAGCCCTATGTGGTTCCCGCTGAGACCTTCCACCACATCCACTACAAGCAGCCGATCTTTGACGGCGTTGAGGGCGTGGCGCTGCTGGCCGATTACGTCGGTGTCGACGACGGTACCGGTATCGTCCACAACTCGCCCGGCCACGGCGTCGACGACTACTTCGCCTGCCTCAAGGAGGGCATCACCGACATCTGCATGCCGGTCGATGACGACGGCAAGTTCTACACCGGCGAGGAGTTTGGCACCGGTGGTCCCTTCAGCGGTATGGATACCGATGAGGCCAACCCGCATATCATCGAGTTCCTGCGCGAGCGCGGCACCCTGGTTCTCGAGAAGAAGATCACGCACAGCTATCCGCACTGCTGGCGCTGCAAGCACCCGGTGCTCTTCCGTGCTACCGACCAGTGGTTTGTCTCGATGGACAAGACCGGTTTGCGCGAGCAGGCTGGCAAAGAGGTCCGCGAGAACGTCAAGTGGTATCCGGCCCACGCGGCCAACCGCATCGGTGCCATGGTCGAGCAGCGTCCCGACTGGTGCATCAGCCGTCAGCGCAACTGGGGCGTGCCTATCCCCAGCTACACCTGCGCCGACTGCGGCGAGAAGGTCATGAATGATGCCACGCTCGACGCCGTCATCAAGCTCTTCCACGAGAAGGGCTCCGACGCCTGGTTCACCGACGCTCCCGAGAGCTACCTGGGTGAGGCCTGCGTCTGCCCCAAGTGCGGCGGCCATCACCTCAAGGCCGATAAGGACATCCTCGACGTGTGGTGGGATTCCGGCGTCTCCTGGAAGGCCGTCTGCGAGTATCGCCCCGAGCTTGAGTACCCGGCTGACGTGTATCTCGAAGGCTCCGACCAGCACCGCGGTTGGTTCCAGAGCTCGCTGCTCACCTCTGTGGGCGCCAACGGCCATGCTCCGTACAAGGCAGTCGTCTCGCAGGGCTTCACGCTCGACGGTCAGGGCCGCAAGATGTCCAAGTCGCTCGGCAACGTCATCGACCCCAACAAGGTCTGCGACGAGATGGGCGCCGACATCATCCGCCTGTGGGTCGCCTCGGTCGATACCAGCTCCGATGTCTCCATCGACCACGAGATTCTCGCTCGTACGTCCGATGCCTACCGTCGTTTCCGCAACACGCTGCGCTTCCTGCTCTCCGAGCTCGAGGGTCAGTTTGAGCCCGAGACCGACGGCGTCGCCTTTGCCGACCTGCTGCCGCTCGACAAGCTCATGGTTGCCCGTCTGACCCAGGTTCAGGCCGAGGTCGACGATGCCTACGCCAGCTACGAGTTCCCGCGCGCCTACCGTGCGCTCTACGACTTCGTGGTTACCGAGCTTTCCAACGTGTACCTCGACGCCCTGAAGGACCGTCTGTACTGCGAAAAGCCCGGCTCGCTCGAGCGCCGCAGCGCCCAGACCGTGCTCGCCGAGCTCTTCTCGATGCTCATGCGCGATTTGCAGCCGATCCTGTCCTACACCGTCGATGAGGCCATGGCCTATGCGCCCGCCGGCTGCGTCGACCACCAGAAGTACGCCGCGCTGCTCGATTGGTACAAGTCGCCCATCACGGTCGACGAGGCCAATGAGTTCGAGGGCGTGCTCGAGGCTTCGCTCGAGCTCCGTAGCGCCGTGACCAAGGCCCTTGAGGATGCCCGCTCCGCCGGCACCTTCACCAAGAGCCAGCAGGTCCGTGTCAAGGCGGTCGTTCCCGCTGAGATGTATGCGCTGTTGACCGGCGACAAGGCGGTCGACCTGGCCGAGTTCTACATCGTCTCCGATGTTGAGCTGACCCAGGGTGAGGAGCTCTCCGTTGCCATCGAGGCTGCCGAGGGCGAGTGCTGCGACCGTTGCTGGAACTATCGCACCACCGTCGGCGAGTACAACGGCCACGCGCAGATCTGTAAGCGCTGCGCGGAGGCGCTGAACTAGTCGTTGGGGACGTTCTTAAACGACTAGTCTAACAAGAACGTCCCCATTGACTACCTGTGTCACATTCAAGCGGCATTCTGTTTTTCGGGATGCCGCTTTCGTTTTTAGCTGGTTATTTCGCTTGCGTTGGTGTATATGTCGTGCGTTCAGCGTATGGCAATATAAGATGGTTCTTTGCATTAAACGTAATTCGATTTTTGAGGGTAGGGGATTTCTTTGGGTCGTGGTGCGGATATGACGCCGCCTTTGCGTTGGCGGTTGGGTGTTGCTGGTGGCGTGGCGCTCGTTGTGTTGCTCGTTGACCAGCTGACCAAGCTTGCGGTTCGTTCCGTGGGCGATGCCCTGCATATGACCGTTATCCCCGGCGTGATCGATTTCCTGTTTGTTCGCAATATCGGAGCCGCCTTTAGCATGGGTGAGGGGCATGGCATCGCGTTTGCCGTGCTGGCGTTGGCGGTCATTATCGCTATTGCCGTGTACCTCGTTCGTGCGCCCCAGCTCGCCCATCTTGAGGTTGTAGGCATGGCTATGGTTGCGGGCGGCGCCATCGGTAACGCGATCGACCGCCTCGCCTTTGGCTTCGTGACCGATTTCATTGCCACCACGTTCATCGACTTTCCTGTCTTTAACGTGGCTGATATCGGCATTACGGTCGGCGTCGTGCTGGCGCTCATTGGTTACATGTTCTTGAGTCCCGCCGCTCGCGAGGTCGATGCGACTGCCGAGCTCAACGCCCGTGACGAGGCCCGAGCCAAACGCAAAGCTAAGCAGCGTGGGGAGCGTGCCCGCAAGATTCGCGAAAGGAATGAGCGCTAATGGCCGACATCCATATTCTCGTTGCCGACGATTCCGCTGGTCAGCGTCTTGACGCCTATCTGGGTGCCAACGATGGCTGTCCCACGCGCTCTGCCTGTGCGCATCTGATCGAGGGCGGTGCCGTTGCCGTCAACGGCGAGACCTGCCTGTCAAAAAAGTATGCCGTGCGCTCCGGTGACCGCATCTCGGTCGACCTTCCCGAGCCGCACGATCCGACTGACGTGATTCCCGAAGCCATCCCGCTCGACATTCGCTATGAGGACGATTATCTCATTGTACTCTCCAAGCAGCGCGGCCTGGTGTGCCATCCTGCGCATGGTCATGAGAGCGGTACGCTCGCGAATGCCCTGGTCTATCACTGCGGTATCGACCATCTGGGCACCGTGCAGGGCGAGGACCGCCCCGGTATTGTGCATCGCCTGGATCGCGATACCTCGGGTCTCATGCTTGCGGCAAAGGACGACGACACCCAGCGCGCGCTCCAAAATCTCATCCGCACGCGTACGCTCGACCGTCGCTATATCACACTTGTTCACGGGCACATCGCCATGGACGAGGGCACCATCAACACCGGCATTGCCCGATCGACGCGCGACCGCGTCAAGATGGCGGTTTCCGATGACCCCTTTGCGCGCCAGGCCATCACGACTTTCAAGGTGCTCGAGCGCTTTGATTCCACGCGCTTTGACGACGGCTACACGCTCGTCGAGTGCCATCTGTTTACCGGCCGCACGCATCAGATTCGTGTGCATATGCGCCATATCAACCACGCCTGCGTGGGCGATCCACTCTACGGTAAGTGCGATGCACGCGCCGATCAGGGCCTGACCAGGCAGTTCCTGCATTCTTGGCACGTGGCGTTCGACCATCCCGTGACGGGGGAGCGCATTGAGTGTCGTGACGAGCTGCCGTGGGACCTTGCCGCGGTTCTGGATGACCTGGCCTCGCGTTCGCTCGGCCGCACTGCCGCCGGTGACGAAATCGTCCCGCAGCTCGGCCTGCTCGAAGCCTAGCCAGTATTAGGTGGTTTCTTGAACTCGGTAAGCCTGCGGTAAGATATACGGTTGTTTACGTAATGCGTTGCTGGGAGCCTGCATGCTCGCCTTTTTACAAACCAACACACCCATCGTGATCTTCAACCAGATTGTCGTCACGCTGCTCACGGTCTGCTTCCTGTACCAGGTGGTCTTCTTTGTCATTGGCGCTCTTCGTGGCGAGGTCGCGCCTCCCAAGGCCAAAAAACTCCATCGTTATGCCTTCTTTATCGCGGCGCATAATGAGGAGGCCGTAATCGCCAACCTCGTTCGCTCCATCAAGGACCAGGATTATCCGTCCGAGCTTATCGAGGTCTTTGTGGTCGCCGACGCCTGCACCGACAACACGGCGCAGCTCGCGCGCGAGGCGGGCGCTGTCGTTTATGAGCGCAATGACCTTGCCCGCAAGGGCAAGAGCTGGGTCATGGACTTTGGCTTCGACCGCATCCTTAACGAGTATCCCGATACGTTTGAAGGCTACTTTATCTTCGATGCCGATAACGTCATCGCCCGCGATTACGTCTCCAAGATGAACGATGCCTTTGATCAGGGCTTCCATGTGGTCACGAGCTATCGCAACTCCAAGAACTTCGGCAGCTCGTGGATCTCGGCGGCTAATGCTACGTGGTATCTGCGAGAGGCGCGCTTTCTCAACAACGCGCGTAATATCTGCAAGACGTCCTGCGCTGTCTCGGGTTCGGGTTACCTTATCTCGGCGAGCGTGATCGAGGGCATGCACGGTTGGCAGTTCCATACGCTGACCGAGGATATTCAGTTCACCACGTTCTGCGCCATTCACGGCATTCGCATTGGCTATGCACCGGCGGAGTTCTTTGACGAACAGCCCGTGACGTTTAAGGCTTCCTGGAAGCAGCGTATGCGCTGGACCAAGGGCTTCTACCAGGTGTTCTTTACGTATGGTAAGCACCTGGTCAAATCGACCTTTCGCTACCATCGCTTTGCCGCCTACGACATGTTTATGACGATCGCCCCGGGTATGTTGCTATCTCTGATCTCGATGCTCGCCAATGCCACGTTCCTGATTGTGGGCGGTCTTTCGCACGGCTTCCTGGCCACCGAGGTTGAGATGCAGGCGTGTGCCGCTTCTCTCATTATGACCTTCGCCATGATGTATCAGACGTTCTTTATCCTGGCGCTGCTCACGACCATCTTTGAGTACAAGCACATTCATTGCGCGCAAAAGTGGCGTCTGGTGACCAACCTGTTTACCTTCCCGATCTTTATGTTCAGCTATATCCCCATTACGGTGGCAGCACTGTTCTTGAAGGTCGACTGGGTGCCGACGCAGCACGCCGTGAGCGTTACCCTTGACGAGGTCATGCAAGGCGCCAAATAACCACGATCAAAACCACCACAAAGGGGACAGGCACCTTTGTGGTGGTTTTTGCGTTTGAGCTGCTGCCCAAGGAGGTGTTAGATGGTCTATATTCCGTTTTGGATTTGCATCTTTGCCGGCGCGGCGATTGATGCCCGTGAGCGACGGTTTCCCAATCAGCTTGCCGGCGCGTGTGCGGTGGCGGCGTTTGCAGGCGTTTGGCTCGACAAGGGCGTTAACACTGCGCTTGACCATGCCGGTCTTGCTGCCATCGCCTACCTTGCCCTTATGCTTACTGAGTCGCTCTGGCGTCGTGTTCGCCACGCTCCCGGCATTGGTATGGGGGACGCCAAGGCACTCTTTGCCCTTTGTACCTTCGATCCCTTGGGTGGTATCGTCGCGTTTGCGGCTGCGCTCCTGGCCCTTGCCGCCGCCTGTCTCATCGCAAAATCGCGCTCCCTGCCATTGCTGCCGTTTTTGGTGCCGATATTTGCCATAATCGAGGTTGTGGGTAGTACGCTGTAACCGTTTGCGCGCCCTTTTTAAGGAGCATGCCATGGCAACCAATCAACAGACAGCCGCCATTAAGGCGCGTATGGATCGCATTCCCGCGGCGTTGTCGCCCGAGTTGGTCGGGCGTATCGCCGCCGACCGCGGCTCAGGTGTCGTTAATCCCTATCAATGTGGTGACGACCAGGTCATTCGACGCTTCGATCGAGCCGCAGATGTGGGCACGCTCATGCGTCCGGCATTTATGCGCGATACCGAAAAGATTTTGCATCTGCCCGCATACACCCGTTATGCAGGCAAAACGCAGGTCTTTAGTTTTCGCAGCAACGACGACCTGTCGCGTCGCGGCCTGCACGTGCAGCTTGTTTCGCGCATCGCGCGCGATATCGGACGTGCCCTGGGGCTCAACTGCGATCTGATCGAGGCGATTGGCTTAGGCCACGACTTGGGCCACACGCCCTTTGGCCATGCCGGTGAGCGATTCCTCAACGATATCTATCACGAGCGCACGGGTCGTTATTTTTTCCATAACGTGCAGTCGGTCCGCGTGCTCGACGCGCTGTACGGCCGCAACGTGTCGCTCCAGACGCTCGACGGCGTGCTATGCCACAACGGTGAGTACGAACAGCGTGTGTTTGAGCTTTCGGACATGAGCTCCTTTGACCAGTTCGACCTTACGGTTGAGGATTGCATTGCCACAGGTTACAGCGCAATTGAGCACCTGCGCCCCATGACGCTCGAGGGCTGCGTGGTTCGCATCTCGGATATCCTTGCCTACGTGGGGCGCGATCGCCAAGACGCCATTTCGGCGGGTCTGCTGTCACCCGACGCCTTTGACGATGACCTGGGCGGGGCATACAACAGCTGGATCCTTACGCATGCCTCCATCGATATCGTCGAGCACAGCTATGGTAAGCCACGCATCGAGATGAGCGAGGACCTGTTTGAGGAGATCCGCCGAGCCAAGCGCGAGAACTACGAGAAGATCTATAGCAAGGGCGGCATTGAAGGCGACTCCGAAGCGGAGCTGCGCGAGGCCTTCGAAAAGCTCTACGACCGTTGCCTGCAGGATATAAACGAAGGCGACGAGTCTTCGTATATCTTTAAGCACCACATTTCTCGCATTGAGCGGCAGCTTTTCTACTACGATCGCACCTATGCCTGGCAGGACGACAAGGATCAAGCGGTGGTGGATTACATCGCGAGCATGACGGACGGCTATTTCTGCGAGCTTACGAGCAAGCTGTTCCCGGGATTGAAGTTTCCGCACCGTACCTATATTAACGAACGGTAGTTCGTATTTATTCGGTATACTGTTGGTGGAAAACGTTTTTGATTGACGCACGGGATGGCTATGGACGACCTTTTTTCTGCTTCGACGCGCGAGCGTTCCTTTCAGAATGCGCCGCTTGCGGTGCGCATGCGGCCCAATTCGCTCGACGAGTATGTGGGCCAGCAAAAGGCCGTCGGTAAGGGTTCGTGGTTGCGTGCCGCGATTGAGCACGACGTGCTGTCGAGTGTGATTTTGTATGGGCCGGCCGGTACGGGCAAGACGACGCTGGCACATATTATCGCCAACCATACTAAGAGCGAGTTTGTCGAGGTCAGCGCTGTGACGGGCACCGTAAAGGATCTTCGTCGCGTGATCGACGAGGCTAAGACGCGCCTGAATACGTACGACCGCCGCACCATTCTTTTTATCGATGAGATTCATCGCTTTTCCAAGTCGCAGCAGGATGCCCTGCTGCATGCAGTTGAGAACCGTACCGTCATTATGATTGGCGCCACGACGGAGAATCCGTACTTCGAGGTCAACTCGGCATTGCTCTCGCGCGGTCGCGTGGTGGAACTTGAGCATCTTAAAGACGAGGATATCGCCACGCTTATTGAGCGTGCGCTCGAGGCGCCGCAGGGTTTGAACGGTAAGTTCTCGGCCGATGAGGATACGGTTAAGACCATTTGCACACTGGCAGCGGGTGACGCTCGATCGGCGCTCACGACGCTTGAGCTTGCGAGCGAGATTGCCGTCACGCGCCCCGATACCGAGGGAACGCCCGCGCCGGCGGCGGGGGAGCGCTATCCCATCACTGTTGACGACGTGAAGATTGCCAATCCGCGCCGTGGCTTTTCGTACGACAAAAACGGTGACATGCACTACGACATCATCAGTGCGTTTATTAAGTCTATGCGCGGTAGCGACCCCGATGCCACGATTTATTGGCTCGCGCGCATGATTGACGCGGGGGAGGATCCTAAGTTTATCGCTCGTCGTATTATGATTCAGGCTTCTGAGGATGTTGGCAACGCCGACCCACAGGCGCTTTTGGTGGCGCATGCCGCGTTTAAGTCTGCCGAGGTCATTGGCTATCCCGAGTGCCGTATTAATCTGGCTCAGGCTGCTCTCTATGTGTGCTTGGCGCCTAAATCCAACGCGTGCGAGGCTTCGATCGATGCGGCGTTGGCCGATATCCATTCAAGTGGGCTCCGCGAGGTGCCGAGTTATCTGCGCGATCGTCATCGCCCGGGCAGCGACGAATACGGTGTGTATAAGTATCCGCATGATTATCCCGAAGGCTGGGTCGATCAGCGTTATTTGCCCGAGGGGTTGGAGCGCGGTGCGTTTTGGCAGCCTGCCGGCCGCGGCTGGGAAGAGTGGCGCGTAGAGCAAAGCGAGCGCGACCGTAGCGGCAATGCGCCCAAGTAGGTCATTGGCACCTCGCACATCCCCTTTGGGTATCTTTCCCCTTCTTTGGGGTACCATGAACAGCGTCTGTATTTCGATTCCTTCGGGAGGCTTGTATGAGTCCCATTCAAATCGCCCTGCTGCTGCTCGCCGTTGCCGGTGTGTGGGCTGTTATCGAGCTCGCGCTCACACTGCGAAAGACCCGCACCGTCGTTGATTCGCTCGATAAGACCGTGAGCGACCTTAACAACACCATCGCCGAGGCTCAGCCTGTGGTGGCAAAGCTCGATGGTGCCGTTGACGAGCTTACGCCCGCACTTGCCCAGATGGAGCCGCTGCTTAAGTCGAGCAAGACTGCCGTTGACGCCCTGACGTCCAACCTCGTTGAGGTTGAGGCGGTCGTTCGCGACATCTCTGAGGTCACGGGCACCATGGCCGAGGCAAGCAACGCTGTGTCGAGCGTGACTGATTCTGCTGCTGGCGCCGTGCAGAAGCTTTTCAATAAGGTGAAGGCTCCTGCAGCCGACGCCGATCGCAAGCTCGCCGCTGCCGCCACCGAGGCCGAGCAGCCTATCGAGCGCGTTCTGATTGGTGAGGCTGAGGACGAGGCCGCCGATGGTGCGGATGCGGCTCAGAAGCCCGCAGCCAAGCCTGCTCAGTATTACACCTATACGCCCGCCGAGACCTCCGAGGAGTCCTGCGATGAGTAGCGAAGCAACTTGCCCCATCACGCTGACTGTTGCCGGGGATCCGCGTCTGGCGCGCCTTGTGCGCATGACGGCGGCAAATGTCGGTGCGCTGTGCTCTATGTCCGTCGATCGCATCGAGGATATCCGTATGGCTGCCGAGGAGGCCTTCATCTTTGGCTGCACGGCCGTTGATTCTGACGACATTTCGATCAAATTCGACGTCGACGAATCGCACGTGGGCATGACCTTTACCTTTGGTGACCAGGCGACTGTCGATGAGGATGATCAGGCTGCCGTGTATGCCGAGCTCATTCTGGCAAGCGTGTGCGATTCCTACGAAAAGACTGCGGCGCCCCTGACGCTTTCCCTCGACCTCAAGGCGGATATCTAATATGACCGAACGTTCCCGGAGCGGTAAGACCGCTTGGGACAAGGAGAAAACCCGCGAGCTGTTTCGTCGCTACAAAGAGACCGGTGATCCGGACGCACGTGAGCAGCTCGTCATGTCCCATATGAACCTGGTAAGGTTTCTTGCCAACAAATTTAAGAACCGCGGCGAGCCGCTCGACGACCTCATGCAGGTCGGCTATCTGGGTTTGCTCAAAGCTATCGACCGCTTTGACCCCGAGCGCGGACTCGAGTTCACGACGTTTGCCACGCCTACCATCCTGGGCGAGATTAAGCGTCACTTCCGTGATAAGGGCTGGAGCGTGCGCGTGCCGCGCCGTTTGCAGGAGCTTTCTGCCAAGGTCAACCAGGCCACCGACAAGCTCACCAATGAGTTGCAGCGCTCGCCTAAGGTTGAAGAAATCGCTGAGTACCTGGGTGTGACCGTCGACGAGGTGCTGGAGGCCATGGAATCGTCTTCGGCCTATACCTCGGTGCCCATCGAGGCTCCTGGCGCGTCCGATTCCGATGATGCCCCCTCGATTCTCGACCGCTATGCCGATGACGACAACGAGCTCGATTTTACCGATGACCGCCTGGTGATCGAGGAAGCCATCCGCGATTTCTCGCCGCGTGAGCGTGAGGTTATCGAGCTGCGCTTTGTGAAGGGCATGACCCAGATCGAGATCGCCAAGAAGCTGGGTATCTCGCAGGTGCAGGTTTCGCGCCTGCTGCGCCGTACCCTTAAGAAGATACAGGACAAGATCGACCCCGACGGAGTGATGGTTCGTTCATGATTGAGCACCCCCAACAAACCGACCGCACGCTGCGTGATACTCGTATTCTGACGCTTCGCATTTGGGCTGTCGTTGGCTGCATTGTCATCGCAGCCGTCATCTTTAACCTTATGGGTATCCTGGCGCCGGTTATCGAGTTTCTCGCTGTCGGTTCCATCATCGCTTTTGTGATGTCGCCGATCACTAACTGGCTCGAGCATCACGGCGTCGGTCGTGGCATCGGTTCGCTCATCGCGCTGATCGTGGTTGTGGCAGTGCTCGTCGGCGTCGTCTGCATCCTGTCGCCTATTTTGCTCGGTCAGATTATGGAAGTCCTGAGCCGTCTGCCTGAGCAGCTTCGCGTTGCGGGCGGTGATCTCAACGAGATGATTTCGCACGCTAAGACGCTCAACAACACGCCGCTCAAGGAGTACCTGGACGATAATCTGTCCTCGCTGGTTACTGTGGCGTCCAAGTACGTATCGCAAATCGCCGCTGAGCTCGGTCGCGGCGTGTTCCCGCTGATCACCAACACGGCCTCGCAGCTGTTCGTAATCTTCCTGGGTTTGGTGCTTGCCTACTGGCTTGCCTGCGATTATCCCCGTATGCACCACGAGGTCTGTACCATCATCGGACAGGAAAAAGAGACCTCGTACCGCTTTATGGTCGCGATTCTTTCGCGCTCGGTCGGCGGTTATATGCGCGGCATGGTCGTGACGTCCATCTGCGGTGGCATCCTCGCCTTTATCGGCTTTACGCTCATTGGCCATCCCTACGCGGCACTCATGGCCATCTTTACCGGCATCATGCACTTGGTCCCGGTTGTCGGTCCCTGGGTAAGCGCGGCTATCGCCACGGTGCTCGGCTTTATGTTCAGCCCCATGCTGGCGTTGTGGACGCTCGTTGTGACCATGGTGGCTCAAAACGTCACCGATAACGTCATTTCCCCCAAGGTCATGCAGAGTTCGGTGCAGGTGCATCCCATCATGAGCCTGACGGCCCTCGTTATTGGTTCGGCACTTATGGGTCCCATCGGCATGGTCATCGCCATTCCGCTGTGCGCGGCCCTCAAGGGCATTTTCGTCTACTACTTTGAGAACGAGACCGGTCGCCAGCTCGTGGCATACGACGGCGCTGTATTTAAGGGCACGCCATATCGCGATGCCGAGGGCAACCCGGTCGCCGCCTACGACGCGCTTGGAGACGATACGTTCATTTACGAGTCCGAGCTCATCGGCAACGAGACCGCGCCCGAGGCCCAGGCGATGCCCAAGCCCGAGCTCGAGAATCCCTGGATCAAGCTCTCGGGCCTGCAGCCCGATGCGACGAGCTTTTTCAAGAATCCCTTCGCCAAGGACGATGACTCCAACTCGGACGACGATACCAAAACCGGCATCGACGGCTCCATGGACGATTCGGATTCCAAATAGGCACCGCTAGCGTTTCTTGAAGTTGTAAATGACAAGAAACGCGAGCAAAGCGATTGATAAGGGGCCGGCTACATAGAAAAAGAGAACGTCAATTGCGCGTAGAGTGTAATAGGCTTTATCGCCGGACATTACTGCATACAATACGTAGCCAAATGCTGGTTGGTTTGCGTACCAGCAGGAGAAAGCCAAAAGCGCTAAAAGTGCTACAACCAGAAGTGCATTCAGGACAAATCGTTTGCTTTTCATCGATCGCTCCTTCCGGGTGAATCTTATATGTAATTATACAGTAGCCTTTTTCAAAGCATCGCATACTCCTAAATAACGTGCACTTTCGCTGTAGGGTCGGCTTTATGTCGGCCCTCTTTTTTGCACTTGCGCGGCGGGATGGTAATATCGTTACGTTTGAACTGTTTCGATGTGAAACCGAGGAGATTCCCTCTATGAGTGCTGACTACCCGTCAATGACTACGGCCGAGATCCGCTCCAAGTTCCTCAACTTCTTTGAGGAGCGCGGTCTTAAGCTCTATCCTTCTTCGTCCCTTGTTCCCGACGACCCCTCGCTGCTGCTTGCCAACGCCGGCATGAACCAGTTTAAGGAGTACTACCAGGGCAAGAAGGCCATGAAGGAGATCGGCGCGATCTCCTGCCAGAAGTGTGTCCGCACCAACGACATCGACTGCATCGGCGAGGACGGCCGTCACCTCTCGTTCTTTGAGATGCTCGGCGACTTCTCCTTTGGCGGCGTCTCCAAGCAGCAGGCCTGCACTTGGGCCTTTGAGCTCATCACCAAGGAGTTCAAGCTGCCGCTCGACCGCCTGTACTTTACCGTCTTTACCGAGGACGATGAGACCCATGACGTGTGGCGCTCCCTGGGCGTTGCCGAGGATCACATCTCGCGCCTTGGCGAGGACGACAACTTCTGGGCCGCTGGCCCCACCGGTCCCTGCGGTCCGTGCTCCGAGATCTACTTTGACATGGGCGAGGAGGTCGGCTGCGGTAGCCCCGACTGCAAGCCCGGCTGCGACTGTGACCGCTTCCTTGAGTTCTGGAACCTCGTGTTTACCCAGTACGACCGCCAGGAGGACGGCTCCATGCCGGAGCTGCCGCACCGCAACCTCGATACGGGCATGGGTCTGGAGCGCATGGCCGCCATCATGCAGCACAAGACCGCCAACTACGACGGCGATCTGATGCAGCACCTCATCAAGCTCGGTGAGAAGATCAGCGGCAAGACCTATGACGCCGACGATTACTCCGGCGCCAGCCGCTCGCTGCGCATCATCGCCGATCACTCCCGTGCCGTCGACTTTATGATCTCGGACGGCATCCTGCCCGGTAACGAGGGCCGCGAGTACGTCCTTCGCCGCCTGCTCCGCCGCGCCGTGTTCCACGGTCGCCTGCTGGGCATCGAGGGCGCCTTCCTGACCAAGTTCATCGACGAGGTCAACGCTCAGATGGGCGAGGCCTATCCCGAGCTGCTAAAGAACGTCGCACTCGTCAAGGGTATCGTCGCCTCTGAGGAGGAGCGCTTCTCCACGACGCTCGACAACGGCCGCGTCTACCTGGACGAGGCCCTGGCTGCTCTTGCCGAGGGCGCCGTGCTTCCGGGCGAGGTCGCCTTTAAGCTGCACGATACCTTTGGTTTCCCCATCGACCTGACCGTTGAGATCGCGGGCGCCGCTGGCCATGACGTCGACATGGACGGCTTCACCGCTTGCATGGAGGACCAGAAGGCCCGCGCCCGTGCCAACGCCAAGGGCGATGCCTGGGGCAGCTTCAACGACGTGTGGGTCGAGCTTTCCGACAAGGTCGCTGCGACCGACTTTGACGGCTACGACAACGACGTTATCGAGGGCGCCAAGGTTGTCGCCATCGTGCGCAACGGCGAGTCCGTCGAGTCTGCCGCCGCGGGCGAGGACGTCGACGTCGTGCTCGACCGCACCCCGTTCTACGCCGAGATGGGCGGACAGCAGGGCGACGCCGGCGAGCTTTCCGCCGAGGGCGTTGTTCTGACCGTTGCCGACACCAAGAACCACAACGGCCTGTATGCCCACGTCGCGCACGTTGCCGGGGGTACGCTGACCGTCGGTGCTACCGTGACCGCCGCGCTCGACGCCGAGCGCCGTGGTTTCCTGCGCCGCAACCACACCGCCACGCATCTGCTCGACGCTGCGCTTAAGCAGGTACTGGGCGAGCATGTCTCCCAGGCCGGCTCTCTGGTGACGCCCGAGCACCTGCGCTTTGACTTCACGCACTTCGAGGCCCTGTCTTCCGAGCAGCTCAAGGCTGTCGAGGACCTGGTTAACCAGCAGATTTTCGCTTCCAAGCCGGTCGTGACCCGTGTCATGGGCATCGACGAGGCCAAGGCCGCCGGTGCTGTCGCCCTCTTTGGCGAGAAATACGGCGACGTCGTCCGCGTCGTTTCCGTGGGCGCCGAGGACCAGCCGTTCTCCCGCGAGCTCTGCGGTGGTACGCATGCTGCCAACACTGCCGAGATTGGCCTGTTCAAGATTATCTCCGAGTCCTCCACGGGCTCGAACGTCCGCCGTATCGAGGCCGTTACCTCTAAGGGCGCCCTCGACTACATGGCCGACCGCCTGGCACTCGTTGACGCCGCTGCCGCTGCGCTCAAGTGCCGTGTTGACGAGGTTCCCGCTCGTGTGGAGAACCTGCAGGCCGAGCTGCGCGAGACGTCTAACAAGCTCAAGAAGGCGCTGACCGGTGGCTCCTCCGACGCTATCTCCAGCGCCATCGAGGGTGCCGTCGAGCTCGACGGCTATAAGCTCGTCGTCGCTGAGCTCCAGGGCCTTGAGGCTGCTGACCTGCGCAACGTCTGGGATACCGTGCACCAGAAGGTCGCCGGCCCTGTCGCCTGCGTCGTTGCCAGCGTGACCGAGAAGGGCACCCCGGCCCTGCTCGCCGCCGGCTCCGATGACGCCGTGAAGGCCGGTTTCCACGCCGGCAACGTGATCAAGCAGATCGCGGGTCTGGTCGATGGTCGCGGTGGCGGCCGTCCCAACATGGCCCAGGCCGGTGGCAAGAACGCTGCCGGTATCGCCGATGCCCTCGCGGCCGCCAAGACCGCGCTCGGCGCCTAAGTAGTCGCTGTGGTCGCGCTCGCGCTGGACATAGGGGAGACCAGGATCGGCATCGCCGTCTCGAGCCGTGATGGCAAGATGGCGATGCCCGTCAAGGTGCTTCCGGCCGCTGAGGTTACCGGTATGGCCAAGACGTTCCGTTACCTGGTCGAGGACTATGAGCCCGACATCTTGGTAAGCGGGCGTCCCCTGACCATGGCCGGCGAGCCTGGCCCCCAGGCCGAGCGCGTTGCCGCCATAGCGCAAAAGATCGCCGACGAGCTCGATCTTCCGCTGGAGTTTGAGGACGAGCGCCTGTCCTCGCAAGAGGCCAAGCGTATCCTGCGCGAGCAGGGACTCAACGAAAAGCAGATGAGGGGCAAGATCGACATGATCGCCGCCAGCCTGTTCTTGCAGACATGGCTCGATCGTAAAAACGAGGAGGTTTCGCATGTCTAGCGCTTTCGATCCGCGCCAGCCGAATTGTACACGACAGCCTGCGCCACGCCCTGTATCGTCCGGTCAGCGTCCGATGCAACCGACGCAGCGTTCGGCTCAACCTACTCGGCGTACTGCTCAACAGCCCGCCGCTCGTCCCGCGCAGCCCGCGGGCGGTTCCCGCTTTAAGCAGCAGGCTCCTGCCCAGCGTACGCAGGGACAGGCACCGCAATCACGCTCCCACGCACATCATACTCATGGCTCGCACGGCGTTGCTCCGGCTACGCGCTCGAGCTATAACACGCGCGCTCGCCGTGGTGCCCAAAAGAAAAGCTCCCCGGTGCCTATGATTATCGGTGGCGTCGTCGCCGTGCTTGCGCTTGTCGCGATCGTTTTCTTTGTCGTGCCAGCTGTCAAGGGCTTTTTTGCTGGTGAGGATGCGAAAGTCACTGCTGGCCAGCAGGTTACTATCACTATTCCCGATGGTGCCTCGGGTGACAGCATCGCTTCGATTCTCTCCGAGAACCATATTGTCGAGAATCCCAAGGATTACTATGCGGCGGTCAAAAAGCTCAACGCGGACATGTCGCTTAAACCTGGCACGTACTCGTTCACGACGCTGATGGATGCGACTAAGGTCGTCCAGCAGCTCATGGAGGGCCCCAATGCCGGCTCCGATGCGCTGACAATCCCCGAGGGCCTGACGGTCGACCAGGTTGCCGACCGCGTGGCCCAGGCCTACGACAGTATCTCCAAAGAGGACTTCCTCAACCAGGCGAAGGCCAGCAATTATGTGAACGACTATGCGTTCCTGAAAGGCGCTGCGAACGATTCGCTCGAGGGCTTCCTGTTCCCTAAGACCTACTCGTTGGGCAAGGACCCAAGTGCCGATGATGTCATCCGAGCCATGCTCGATCAGTTCAACACCGAGTATAAATCGCTCGACTTTGCCGGTTGCGAGGCCAAGATCAAGGAGCGCTACGGCGTGGAGATGTCCGATTACGATATCATCAATCTCGCTTCCATCGTTGAGCGCGAGGGCCTCAACGCCGAGCAGCGCGCGCATGTCGCCTCGGTGTTTTACAACCGTCTTGCCGGCAAGCTCGACGGTCTGCGCTACCTCAATAGCGATGCGACCATGATGTATGTCACCGGCGGCGAGGTTACCGCCGACGACCTTCAGAGCGATAGTCCGTACAACACCTATAAGCATGAGGGGCTGCCGCCCACGCCCATCTGCTCTCCGTCGCTCGAGGCGCTCAAGGCCACCCTTGAGCCCACCGACTCCGATGACCTGTATTTCTACATTACGCAGGACGAGGAGTATTTCTCGCAGACCTACGAAGAGCACCAACAGTCTTGGAATTAAACATGAGGATTTTCAGCCCCAAACGATATGTTGCCTCGGTCGACCGCATCGACCTCGATACCCTTTGGGCCGATGGCAAGCGCGCCATTCTGCTCGATCGCGACAACACCCTGGTGCCGCGTGATACCGAGCAGGTACCCACTGCGGTCTCCGCTTGGCTCGAGGCCGCCCATGCCAAGGGCTTTAAGCTGTGCATGGTGTCCAATAACTGGCATCGCGACCAGGTCATGGCGTCGGCGCGCGAGCTGGGGCTCGAGGCCATCAGCCATGCCATGAAGCCCGCCCCGTTTGCCCTGAAGGCGGGTCTTAAGCGCCTGGGGGCCACGGCTAACGAGGCCGTACTGATCGGCGATCAGCTTTACACGGACGTGTGGGGCGGTAACTTTGCCGGCGTTGACACTATTCTGGTTAAGCCGCAGGCAACCCAGGACCTGTGGTACACGCAGATCTTCCGTATCTTTGAGCGCCGGGCCCTGCGCGACCTTCCCTGCGAGGAATAGGTTTCGCCATGTCTCAGCACATCAAACACGGCTGCGACCATATCTTCTTTATCGGCTTTTTGGGTGCGGGCAAGTCGACGCTTGCGCGCAACGTGGGCACGATGTTCAAGCGTCGATTCATCGATACCGATCGTTTGGTTGTGCGTCGATGCGGCAAGTCGGTGACCGAGATATTTGAGACCGAGGGCGAGGATCGTTTTCGCGAACTCGAGACCTCGGCACTCCGTTCGCTTCAAAGCGAGCGCAGCCTGCTGGTATCGTGCGGGGGTGGCATCGTCGAGACGCCGGTGAACATTGAGTTGATGCACAAGATGGGTACCTGTGTGTACCTCGAAGGCGACTTTGAGGATTCGTTGCGCCAGATTCGCCGCTCCGATACCCGACCAGATTTCCGCTCACCCGAGCATGCTGCGCGCCTGTTTGAACATCGCCGTCCGCTGTATCGCCAGGCCGCCGATATTACCCTTGATATTCGCAACAAGTCCTTCGAGGACGTTTCCTACCTTTGTGCCGAGATGCTTTTGGAGCGTGGACTGCTATGATTCGCCGTCAACTTATCAATTTCCAAAACCGCAGTGTCGATGTCCGCGTCGGATTGGGCGCGTTCGAGGAGCTGTCGCGCATGTTTGCCTCGGCTGTGGGCAAACCCAAGCGGGCGATGGTGGTTTGGAACAGCGCCACATCCGAGCGTTTTGGCGAGGTTGTCGAGCATGCGCTGGTCGACGCCGGTTTTGCCGTGTCGCCGCTTGTCCTCGAGGTTTCGCCTGCCGGTGCTACGCTGGCCGATGCCGATACCGTTTTTGGCGCCCTGTCGGCTAACGGCATTACCTGCGACGATCTCGTTGTCGCTGTCGGCGACACGGCGACCTGCTCGGTCGTTTGCTGGTGTGCCAATCAGTGGTGCGGTCGCACCGAGTGCGCCTTGCTGCCGACGACGTTCGACGCCATGCTCACGGTCGCGACGACTATGAAGCCACTCGTCGCCTCGTCGGCGAATGCGCTTCCCGCTATCGCGTTCCGTCCCGAGCCGGGCTTGGTCGTGTGTGACCTCGAACTTGTTCGCGAAGCGGACCCCGAGGACCTCAAGCTCGGTTATGCGGTACTTGTTGGCACTATGCTTTCGAGCAGCAAGTCCCGTTGGAATCAGTTTACCGAGACCGTCCCCGAGATTCTCGCTGGCGAGGAGGTCGCGCTCGTCAATGCCGTTCAGTGGTCTCAGACTGCCCACAAGGACGTACTGATGGCCACGAACCCGAGCGCCCGCCATGCGCTCGATTTTGGCAAGACGGGGGAGCGTACCCTGCGCGCCTGCTTGGGCGATGCCGCTTCGCAGGTCCCTGCCTACCAGCTGTTGTCCGAAGGTATGCGCTTTGAGGCGCGCCTAGCACATGATGCCTGCGACTTCGATATCGATCACGTCTTTGAGGTCGATGACTGCTTGGAGGACTTTGGTATCGAGGAGTTTGCCTTCGATCTGGAGCCCGCCGCATATATCGAGGAGTTCCGCAGGCAGCAGTTTGTCCGCTCGAACCGCAGTATGTTGCCGCTGCCCGCGGCACTCGGCGCCATTCGTCTAACGAGCGTTGAGGACGAGGTTCTTGAGCGCCATGCTCATGCCTACTTGGCTTCTCGCAAAGAACTTCTCTAAGTTTTATTGACATCCTTCGTCTTTCGTATCATGTTGAGGGACGGGTTTCCAATCGGTTGCGGATCGCATGCGATTCTGACGTTCGGTTGAGACCCGTCCCGTCTTTATAGAGACAATAAGAAAGGAATCTGCATGTCTGAGTTTGCTGCCGGTCCTGCCGGTCGTATCGAACGTGTCCGTGCCCTGATGGCCGAGCGCGGCTACGACGCTATCGTGGTGCGCGACGAGGCCAACCTCCGTTGGCTCACGGGCGTGAAGGGCGTCTTCGACTACACCTTCGAGTTCCCGCACGCGGCGTTTATTACGGCTGACCAGTGCCTGTTCCATACCGACTCGCGCTATCTCAACAGCTTTGAGGAGAACACGCCCGCCGGCAGCCCCTGGGTCTACGACATGGACGAGGGAACCATCCCCGGTTGGGTCGCTGGCAAGATTGCGGCCAACAAGTGCCGCGTCTGCGCCGTCGAGGACGACATGCAGATCAATTTCTACCAGGGTATTCAGCGTGGTCTGGAGGACCGCTCCGTTGCCTGCATGCTGCCGCTGATGCACGACGACATCCGTAAGATGCGCGCCATCAAGGACGCCGAGGAGATCGAGCTCATGCGCCATGCGCAGTCGATCACCGATGCCGCCTTCCAGCACATGCTCGGCTTTATTAAGCCCGGTATGACCGAGAAGCAGGTTCGCAACGAGCTCGAGAACTTTATGTTCGCCAACGGCGCCGATAGCCTTGCCTTTGGCTCCATCGTGGCGAGCGGTCCCAACACCGCCAACCCGCATGCCGTGCCGAGCGACCGCGTGATCGAGAAGGGCGATTTCGTTCTTATGGATTACGGTGCGGGCTACTGTGATTACCGCTCCGACATGACACGCACCGTCGTGATGGGCGAGCCCACGCAGGAGCAGCTCGACCTGTACGCACTCGTGCGCCGCACGCACGAGGAATGCGTCGCCGCCATCCATCCGGGCGTCGAGGGCAACGACATCTTCAAGCTCTCCAAGAAGATCATCGGCGATGCCGGTTATGGCGATTACTACAACCATGGCCTGGGCCACGGCGTTGGTATCGACATCCACGAGCTGCCCAACTTCAACCGTAGCAAGAACATCATCGAGGTCGGCTCGGTTATCACCATGGAGCCCGGCGTCTACCTGCCCGGCGTGGGCGGCGTGCGCCTGGAGGACTACGGTGTCGTCACCGAGAACGGCTACGAGCCCTTCACCAAGACCCCGCACGACCTGCACGTCATCGATTGCTAGCCCATTTCGATAGATTTTTGGGGCGGGGCGTCCGGATCGATTCGGGCGTCCCGCGTTCTCTTTTTATGCGCTCGCCGCAGCCGCCGTCTGCAAGTGTATAATTTCGGTCGTATGTAATTTGGACGTTTGTGCGTCTAGCCAATAACAAGAAAGGTCGCTATGCCTACTATCTCTACCGCCGACTTCAAGAATGGCCTCGGTCTCCGCATTAAGGACAAGGTCTACACCATCGTCGAGTTCCAGCACGTCAAGCCGGGCAAGGGCGGCGCTTTCGTGCGCTACAAGACCCGCGACATCAAGAGCGGCCGCGTCGTCGAGAACACCTGCAACGCCGGCACCAAGTTCGAGAGCGTCATGCTCACCACCCGTGAGTTCCAGTACCTCTACAACGACGGCGCCGACTACATCTTCATGGATAACGAGTCCTACGAGCAGGTTCCCGTTCCCGAGGATATGGTGGGCGAGAACGCCAAGTGGCTGCGCGAGAATGACACCTGCCAGCTGCTCTTCGCCGACGACGAGCTCATGGGCGTGACCCCGCCGATGTTCATCGAGACCACCATCGTCCAGACCGACCCGGGCTTCAAGGGCGATACCGTCCAGGGTTCCACCAAGCCGGCCACCATCGACACCGGCGCTGTCATCCAGGTCCCCATGTACCTCAACGAGGGCGAGGTCATTAAGGTTGACACCCGCGACGGCAAGTTCGTCTCCCGCGTCTAGCAACCAACTCTTCTAGGAGGACTCATGCCCCAGGAAATCAAGATTGACGGCATCGGCATTTCGCCCGATGTTCTGACCGCCATCGTCTCGCGCGCCGTGTCGGATGTCGAGGGCATCGCCTCCGTTGGCGTCAAGGACCTTGCCACCAACCTTGTCTCCATGATGCTCTCTTCTAAGGCCCCGGCTTCCGAGCCGGCGGTCGAGGCCGAGGTCGTCGGTGACAAGCTCGCACTCACCGTGCGTGTCGTGGTGTTCTTTGGCTATCCGTTCAAGAAACTCGCCGAGGCTGTTCGCGCCGCCGTGGTCGCCGCCATCGATGCCCAGGTGGGCGTCGAGGTCGAGCGTGTTGACGTTTGTATCGACGGCCTCGTTTTCCCCAAGGAGTAACCTTTGAGCCTTAAGGTTTATCGCGGGCGTACGCTTGCCCGCAGTCAGGCGCTGCAGCTGCTGTTCCAGGCCGAGGCCACGGACAGCCCGCTCGAGCGCGTCCTCGAGGGCGATTTCCTGATTTCGAAGGGTCCCCTCGATCCCTACGCGCTGGACCTGTGCCGTGGTGCCTACGAGCACATCGACCGCATCGACTGCGCCCTGCGCGCCATCGCCAAGAACTGGGATCTTATGCGCATGCCAGGCGCCGACCGCAATCTGCTGCGTATCGCCGTCTATGAGATGCGCTTCCTCACCGACGATGAGGTCTCGGACGCCATCGTGATCAACGAGGCTGTCGAGCTTGCCAAGGCCTATGGCACCGACCAGTCCGCGTCGTTTGTCAACGGCGTGCTGGGCAAGATCGCTCGCAGCGAGGAGCTGCCGGGCGAGGAGCTGTACCAAGAGCTGCTGGCCGAGGATCGCGCACGCGAGGCG
This sequence comes from Collinsella sp. AM16-21, assembly GCF_003471905.1. NCBI lineage: Bacteria > Bacillati > Actinomycetota > Coriobacteriia > Coriobacteriales > Coriobacteriaceae > Collinsella > Collinsella sp. AM16-21. Next base: position 83,855 of record NZ_QRKJ01000004.1, on the reverse strand, counting down.
GCACAGGCTGCTGAGGCGGCCGCCAAGGTCGCTGCCGCTCAGACTGCCGCCGGTGTACTTGCCGAGGATGCGGACGCTGCCGAGGCCGTCGAGGCCGACTCCGTCGAGGAGTAGTCATGCCAGAGGGTTCCGTCCGCAACTTCGATGAGATCTCAGATCGTCTGGACCAGATCATCGCCACCGTTCGATCTAAGGATACGTCCCTGGAGCGTTCGCTCGATTTGTTTGACGAGGCGATTGAGCTGGGCTCCCGTGCGGTCGATATGGTCGACAAGTTTGAGCTGACGCCGCGTGAGGCCAACAAGCTCGAGCAGGAATACGATGAGGATGCGGCAAACGAGTCCCAAGATAGACAGGCTGCATCCCCGGATACGAATGGTTGATGGCATTCATGAAACGCGTGCGTCTTGATGACGAACTGATTTCACAGGGCATCTGCGCCGATCGCGCGGATGCCCTTCGCACTCTTATGGCTGGCTTGGTCTCGAGTGGCGGCGAGCGCTTGACTTCGCCGGGCCTTAAGGTGACCCCGGGCCTGCCGTTGCACGTGAAGGGGCGCATTCCCTATGTTGGCCGCGGCGGTCTTAAGCTCGAAGGCGCGCTTGATACGTTTGGTATCAATCCGACGGGCCTTGCCTGTCTGGATGTGGGCTGCTCTACCGGCGGCTTTACCGATTGCCTGCTCAAGCGCGGAGCTGCGACCGTTGTCTCGGTGGACGTTGGTCGCGCCCAGTTCGATTGGTCGTTACGTCAGGACGATCGCGTGACGCTGCATGAGCGCACAAACGTGACGCAGCTGCCTGAGCTTGGCTATGCCGGCGCCATCGACCTGGCTGTGTGTGATGTCTCGTTTACCAGCATCGCGAACATTATCGATGCGGTGCTGGCGTGCCTGGCGCCTACGGGTGCATTCTGCACGCTTGTAAAGCCGCAGTTTGAGGCTCCGGCGGCGCTGGTGGGTGAGGGCGGCATTGTGACCGATCCCGCCGTGCGCCGCGATACACTCGTTGCGGCAGTTGAACTCTTTGCTGCCAAGGGGCTGTTCCCGGTCGATGTGTGCGTGTCGCCCATTCATGGTGCCAAGGGAAACGTTGAGTTTTTCCTGTACGGCACGAGATTTGACCCCGGCGACCGCACGCAAGACGAGCTGCAATTCCAGGTATCGGTTTTGAGCGAGAAAGCTGCAACGCTATGAAGGTCTTTCTGGTTCCCAATTACTACAAGCAAGAGGCGGTTGAGAGCGGCCTGATGCTCGAGCTTTGGCTGACGCGCCAGGGCTATGAGGTCGCATGGGCTGCCGACCAGCGATCGAAGATTCAAAGCACGCCTGATATTGACGGCTCCGATCTGGTCATTACGCTCGGCGGCGACGGTACGTTGCTGCGCGCTGCCCGCATCCTCAACCATCGCGAGATTCCTATCCTCGGTCTTTCCTATGGTCACCTGGGCTTTTTAACTGCTGCGAGCCCCGAGGAGCGCGACATTCTGCAGGTCGTGAGCGACGCCCTTTCCGGCGAGCTGCACGTGAGCCGTCGCGCCACCATCGCCGCGGATATCGTGTCCGTGCGCGACGATGGCACGAAGGATGTCGTGCGCACGTTCGCCCTCAACGACATGGCGCTCACGCGCGGCCCCCTGTCCGATATGGTTGAGTTCGACATCACGGTGTCGGGCCACCATATCGATCGACTGCGTGGCGACGGCGTGGTCGTGTCCACGGCGACTGGTTCTACGGGGTACGCGCTCAGTGCCGGTGGCCCCATTGTGAGCCCCGACTATACGGGTATGGTCTGCGTACCCATTGCGCCGCACACCATTCAGGCCCGTGCCTTCTTGACTTCGCCGAGTGATGTCGTCGAAATCTTTATGTCCGATGATCGCCCGAGCGTTCCGGCGATCGCCATCGATGGACAGTTTATTACCTGCGACGGCACGGTCGAGAGCGTGGCCGTGCGCCGAGGCCCAGGCGATGTGCTGCTGCTCGACTACGGCCCCGAGAGTTTTTACAACTCGGTGAGCCGCGTATTCTACGGAGTCCGTCATGATCGATGAGCTGCAGGTTTCTAACATTGCACTCATTCGTGAGGCGACGCTGGTGCCGAGTGCCGGCCTGACTGTCCTGACAGGCGAGACCGGCGCCGGCAAGACCGCGCTGCTCTCGGCCCTTAAGCTTATTTTGGGCGAGCGTGCGGATTCGTCGACGGTGCGCGAGGGCGAGGCGCTGGCGAGCGTCGAGGCACGCCTGTTTGACGGCCCGCACGACACGGAGGGCTTCACGGTCCAGCGCAGCCTTTCTGCCGAGGGCCGCAGCCGCGTGAGGATTGACGGCCGCATCGCCAGCGTGCGCGAGCTTTCGGAGCGCGTCGGCGTGATGATGGATCTGTGCGGTCAGCACGAGCACCAGCGCCTCCTCGACCCGGCGCATCACGTTGCCATGGTCGATGCCTGGGCGGGGCGCTCTGCGCTCGAGGCACTCGAGCACTACCGTACTTGCTTTAAAGCCTCGCGCGCGGCTGCCAAGGAGGTCCGTCGCGTTGAGGAGGCCTCGCGTGCGCAGGGGAGTCGTGTCGAGGAGGCGCGCTTTGCCCTCGAGCGCATCGGCGAGGTCGACCCTAAGCCGGGCGAGTATGAGGAACTCGAGGAATTGCTGCCGCGCTCCGAACATGCCGAGGTACTGGTTGCCACAGCTAACGATGCCCATGCATCGCTTGCCGCCGAAGGGGGAGCGCTCGATGCCGTGAACAGCGCCGTGGCAGAGCTTTCCCGAATGGCTACCGTCGATCGCAAACTGGGCGACATTGCCGAGACGCTTTCGGATGCCTGCATCTCGCTTGAGGATTGTGCCAACGAGCTGCGCGCCTATCGCGATGGGGTCGCCTTCGACCCGCGCGAGCTCGCTCGCATGCGCGAGCGGTATTCCGACCTCAAGGGCCTGCTGCGTCAGTGGGGTCCGACCATGGACGATGTTTTTGCCATGCGTGATCGCTCGCAAGAGCTGCTTTCGCTGGTTGATAATGGCGATGAACAGATCAAAATGGCGCGTGAAGCGCTTGGCGCGGCGGAGCACGAACTGTTTGCTGCCGCCAAGGCGCTTAAGCGCGCTCGCAATACGGCGGCCCCGCGCTTCTGTCACGAGGTTGGCCGCCAGATGGCTCGCCTGGAGATGGGTAGTGCCGAGCTCGTCTGGGAGTCGCGCGATCTTCCCCGTGCTGAGTGGACGCCGGTTGGTCCTTCGAGTTACGAGCTGCTATACCGCAGCGGTGCCGGCTTGACGCCACGCCCCCTGCGCCGCATTGCGTCGGGCGGCGAGCTCAGCCGCGTCATGCTGGCAAGCAAGGTTGTCCTCGGTAACGCGGACGGTGTCGATACGCTGGTGTTTGACGAGGTCGATGCTGGTGTCGGTGGCTCCACGGCGCGTGCGCTCGCGGGCGTGCTGGCAGATCTCGCCGCTACGCATCAGGTGATTGTCGTAACCCACTTGGCGCAGGTCGCCGTCATGGCCGACAAGCATTATGTTGTCAGTAAGGAACCGGGCGATGTTCCCCAGACGCATTTGGACGAGGTAACCGGCGAAGCGCGTACCGCCGAGATCGCCCGCATGTTGAGCGGCGATCAGTCCGAGGCAAGCCTGGCGCACGCCAAACAGATGCTTGAAGAAGCTCGAGGCTAGATCGTATCAGCGGTGTTGGTGGGACAAAATAGACTGAAATTTTTGTCCCACTACGCGTTTTACTCAACGACCTTGTCCGGCTGGATGAGCTCCTCGTAGTAGCTGATATGCTCGCGGGCGTCTTCAATCTCGGGCAGCAGGAAGTTGTAGATGACTTCGATGATCATCGTAGCGCTGATCTTAGAGAACGCAAAGTCGCCTGTCGTCAGCAGCGCTTCGTGGTTGACGGTATTAAAAGTGTAGTCTGCCAGGCGCGCGAGTGGGGATTTGCTGTCACTGCTGATGACGACTACGGTTGCGCCGCAGTTGCGAGCCGCTTTTGCCATGCGATTCAATCGGCGCGATTTGCCGGAGTTTGAGATAAGCACGATGACGTCACCCGGGCGTAACGTGAGCGCAAAGCCGATTGATGTCTCGCTAATGGTGCTCGCCATGCAGCGCAGGCCCAGCTGCGAAAACTTAAACGTCGCATCGAGCGCGACCGCGTTCGTATTGCCCACAGCTGCAAACTCAATAACCCCTGCATGCTTAAGGGCATGCACAACAGCCGCCAGCGTATCGTGGTCGATCCCGTCGATGGTCGCATTAAGCTCGCTCACCTTGGCAGCCAGGATATTCTTGAGGCTCTGCTCCATATTGTCGAGCGAGACCTCGTCAGTCAGGCCCTCGTTACGCTGGCTTTCCAAATCCCTCGCCAACGAAAACTGAAAGCTGCGGAAGCTACCAAAGCCAAGCTTGCGGCAGAAGCGCGAAACGGTCGCCTCGGACGTGGCGGCGGCGCGCGAGAGCTGAGCGGCCGTGAGGCGTGGCGCCTCGGACTGGTGCTCCAATATATAGTCGACAATGCGCTGCTCGGACTCGCTGTATCCCTGATGGGTGCTAATGAGGGAAAGTGCGCTCTTGCTACTATCGGTCATGGATGGCTCCTGGTTGGCATGAAAATCTAGCTTGATTTGCAATGCCATAGTATACGGGCATTTTCAATTACAAGATACACCTTGCCGTTTCAAGTGTTGATGGTAAACTTTCACTTACCGTTTACGGTTATGAAAGAACCTTTCACCGGAGATTTGCACCTTAGCTCTTCTCACGCGGACGGTAGGTTGGTATCTTTCAGTTGTGGAAAAACGCGCATCGAAGCGCGTGTAGGGGAGCGCCCGCGGGCGCTGTACTCAAGAAGGAGGGACACATGGCTAAGTTTGACATCATCGCCGCGACCGGTTGCCCGACCGGCATTGCGCACACCTTCATGGCGAAGGAGGCGCTGGAGAAGGCAGCTGCCGAGCGCGGTCTGACCATTAAGGTCGAGACTCATGGCCAGGTCGGTGTCGAGAACGAGCTCACCAAGAGTGAGATCGCTGGTGCCAAGGCCGTCGTCGTCGCAGCCGACAAGGATGTCCAGGCTGAGCGTTTCGCCGGTAAGCCCATGGTTTCCGTTGGTGTTTCCAAGGCCCTGTCCGTTGAGGCCGCCGGTAAGCTGATTGACCGCGCGCTCGCCGCCAAGGGCGACAGCACGGTTGCAGCCGCTGCCGATGTCGAGGATGAGGTCGAGGAGAAGGAGTCCATCGGCCACGTCATCTACAAGCACCTCATGAACGGCGTCAGCCACATGCTGGTCTTCGTTGTTGCTGGTGGTGTTCTGACCGCTGTCTCGTTCCTGTGGGGCATTACGTCCTTCGATTCGACGGCGTCTGACTACAACAGCTTTGCTGCGATGCTCAAGATCATCGGCGGCATCGCCATGAACCTTATGGTTCCGGTGCTTTCCGCCTACATCGCCGAATCCATCGGCAAGCGCCCGGCGCTCGTCCCCGGCTTTGTTGCCGGTATGATCGCCATCCAGGGCCTGCCTGTTAACGCCGAGACCGGCATGATCGATGCCGGTGGCGCCGGCGTGGGCTTCGGCTTCCTGGGCGGCATCGTCGGCGGCTTCCTTGCCGGCTATGTCATCTTGCTGCTCGAGAAGGTCTTTGCCGGTCTGCCCAAGAATCTGGACGGCCTCAAGGCTATCTTCCTGTACCCGCTGTTCTCGACGGCTATCGTCGGCCTGGTCATGCTCGGCATTTCCGGCCCCATGGCTGCCATCAACACCGCCATGATGGACTTCCTCAAGGGCCTGTCCGCCTCTGGCGCCGTTGTCCTGGGTCTTGCCATTGGCTGCATGTGCGCCTTTGACATGGGCGGCCCGGTCAACAAGGCTGCTTACGTCACCGGTACCGCTATGCTCACCGAGGCTCTGGCCGCCGGTGTTGGCACCGATACCTATAACTTCGGCACCAACTTCATGGCTGCCGTCTCCGCCGCCTGCATCGTTCCGCCGCTGATCACCACCTTTGCCGTCGTTGTCGGCAAGAAGTACTTCAGCCAGGAGGATCACGACGCCGGTGTCGTCAACCTCATCCTTGGTTGCACCCACATCACCGAGGGCGCCATTCCGTTCATGACCAAGAACATCTGGCCCGTCATGCCCATCATGATGCTCGGTTCCTCTATCGCTTCGATCCTGACCATTATGTTCAACGTTCACGATCCGGCGCCTCACGGTGGCTTCCTGGTCCTGCCCGTTGTCGAGAACGGTCCGCTTTGGGTCCTCGCGATCCTCATCGGCGCTGTGGTCGGTGGCATCCTTTTCGTGGCCTTCAAGAAGTACGACTTTGAGAAGAACCAGAAGGCCACTCCTGCAGCCAAGCCGGTTGAGGCTCCCAAGGCCGCTGCCGTCGAGGCCCCCAAGGCCGAGGCTGCCGACTTCGTGAAGGTCGAGAATGTCTTTGTCGCCGAGGACTTCGCTTCTCGTGACGAGGCTCTGAGCTTCGTTTCCAACCAGGCCGTCAAGGCCGGTATCGCCAGCGACGCCGACGCCGTGATGAACGCCTTCCTGGCCCGCGAGTCCGAGGGCACCACGGGCATGATGGAGGGCTTCGCCATCCCGCATGCCAAGTCCGACGCCATTACCGAGGCTGCCGTCATCGTCGTCAAGGACGAGTCCGGCGTGACCGGTTGGGACACCATGGACGGCGCTCCCGTCAACGTGGCTATCGCCCTGCTCATCCCCGGTGCCCAGGCCGGCACTACGCACCTCAAGATCCTGTCCAAGGTCGCCGAGGCGCTCATGGACGAGGACTTCCGTGCCACCGTCAAGGGTTCCACCGACGCCGCCGAGATCGCCAAGACGATCAACGCCCGTCTGGTCTAATCCCGCAACACGCGAATACCATCGCCCCCTGTAACAAAGGCGAGGACTCCACTCGGAGCCCCCGCCTTTTTTCATTCCCTTCTGTAAGGTGCGGTGAAATAGGGATTGTTTAAACGTTTCAACCGCAAAATCAGTCCCTATTTCACCGCAACTTCCAGAAGGGCATAGAGGGAACTGCCCATTGAGTCTTTGTCGCGAACAGATCCTCAGCCAGAATTCCGTTCACACGATATTGCTCTGAGCCGACCGAGTTTCCGCAGCTTGCCTGCCGGGCGGGGCGGTTAAGTTTGTCGCGAGTTCCGCACGCAAAGGAAAGCACTTAATGTGCTTTTCGTCTTGCGCAGGACTGTAGAGCAGCAAACTTAACCGCCCCGCCCGGCAGGCAAGCGTACAGGAACGACATCTGTCCAACAATTCGTGCGAAACATAATGAAAAACCGTTTGATGTGAGTTAATATAAACAACGTCGTGAATCTGACTCCTGCCACATGCATGACAGGGGTTAAACACAAAAAGGAGTCAACTATGGTTTCTGAGAAGGCTACCCTCGTTAATCCTCAGGGTCTGCACATGCGTCCGGCTGGTCTGTTCGCCTCCACCATGGGCAAGTACGCCTGTGACGTGACGGTCGTCACCCCCGAGAAGGAGGTCAACGGCAAGTCCCCGATGGCCCTCATGGCTGCTGGTATCCCCTGCGGTACCGAGGTCGAGGTCAAGTGCGACGGCGCCGACGAGGCCGAGGCTCTGGCTGCTGCCATCGAGCTCATCAAGAGCGGTCTTGGCGAGTAGAACTCAAACGGGTCGCATGTTGAACAACTAAGTTCATATTTGGGGGCGCAGTGACCTGTTGTAAGGTAGCTGCGCTCTTTTGTCATGGATATGGCAAAACGCTTTATCACATGACACGGAGAGAGGAATGGGAATGTATCAGGGAGTCAACGCTTCCGAGGGCATCGGTATCGGCACCGTCATGGTCGCCGTCGATCCCGACTTGACGTTTGAGCCGCACGAGGTTGCTGATTCGGCAGCAGAGAAGGAGCGCTATCAGTCCGCTCTTTCGGTCTTCTGCGAGAAGACCCAGGCTCAGGCCGACCATATGAAGGAGACGGTGGGCGAGGCCGAGGCCGAGATCATGAGCGGACACATTGTCCTGGCTCAGGACCCGGGCATGACTGACGCCATCAACGCCGCCATTGACGGCGGTACCTGCGCCGAGCAGGCGCTCATGGACACCTCGACCATGTTTGAGAACATGTTCCTGTCCATGGACGACGAGATGTTCCGTCTGCGCGCGGCCGACATCGCCGACATCCGCACCGGTATTCTGGCCGAGCTGCTGGGCAAGGAGGTCGTCGACCTTTCCGTCCTGCCCGAGAACACCGTCGTTGTCGTGCACGACCTCACACCGTCCATGACCGCCACGATCGATAAGGCCCACGTTGCCGGCATCGTCACCGAGACCGGTGGCCGCACGTCGCACTCCGCGATCATCGCGCGCGCCCTCGAGATCCCGGCTGTCCTTTCGGTTTCCAACAGCTGCACCGCGCTGCGCAACGGTATGACCGTTGTCGTCGACGGTGGCAAGGGTATCGTCGAGGCCGATCCCGACGAGGAGACGCTCGCTGCCTATACCGCCAAGGCCGAGGCCTTCGCTGCCGAGAAGGCGGCCCTCGAGGCCTTCCGTGGCAAGCCGTCCGTGACTGCCGATGGCATCAAGAAGATCATCGCCTGCAACATCGGTAACCCCGATGACGTGCCCAACGCGCTCGATCACGACGCCGAGGCCATCGGTCTGTTCCGCTCCGAGTTCCTGTTCATGGACTCTGCTGAGCTTCCTTCCGAGGAGGAGCAGTTCAACGCCTACCGTAAGGTCGCCAGCGCGCTCAAGGGTGCTCCGGTCATCATCCGCACGCTCGATGTGGGTGGCGACAAGGAGATTCCGTATCTGCATATGGTCAAGGAAGACAACCCCTTCATGGGCTTCCGCGCCGTGCGTTACTGCCTGGCCAATCCCGACCAGTACAAGGTCCAGCTCCGCGCTCTGCTGCGCGCTAGCGCCTTCGGTGACGTCAAGATCATGATCCCGCTCGTCACCTGCGTCGAGGAGGTCTTGGCTGTCAAGGAGCTCGTCGAGCAGTGCAAGGCCGAGCTGACCGAAGAGGGTCGCAAGTTCAACGAGAACATCGAGGTCGGCATCATGGTCGAGACGCCCGCCGCTTCGCTGCTCGCAGACCGTCTTGCCGAGGTCGCCGACTTCTTCTCCATCGGCACCAACGACCTGATCGGCTACACCATGTGCGCCGACCGTGGTAACGACACCATCTCCAACCTGTACCAGGTTTACTATCCCGCCGTGCTCCGCTCGCTCAAGAACATCATCGAGAGCGGCGTGAAGGCCGGCATCATGGTCGGTATGTGCGGCGAGGCCGCTGCCGATCCGCTGCTCGAGCCGCTGCTGATCAGCTGGGGCCTGGAGGAGTTCTCGATGAGCGCTCCGTCGATCCTGCGCGCCCGCAAGACCATCAGCCAGTGGACCAAGGCCGAGTGCGACGAGCTCGCCGAGAAGGCACTCGCCTGCAACACCGCCGCCGAGGTCAAGGCACTGCTCGAGTCCGCAGCTCGCTAATTTGGTATCAGAGGTAACCGCGTGGTTGGAATGGGTCGGCCACGCGGCCCTCACATATACAGGGGGTACTGTAAATGTTCTACACGCTAACCGCTAACCCGGCTGTCGACATGACGGTTTCGAGCTCTCCGCTCGAGCCCGACGAGAACGTCCGCACCGGCTCGGCCAGCTACACGGCTAACGGCAAGGGCCTCGACGTGTCCTTCGCCTTTAAGAAGATGGGCGTCGACACCGTCGCGCTCGGCTTCTTCGCTGGCTTCACGGGCAAGTTCATCGTCGAGGAGGTCATGAACCTGGGTTGCCTCTGCCGCCCGGTCTGGACCGACGGTATCACGCGCATTAACACCTACGTCAACGATGGCCAGCACGAGTACGGCATCCTGAACCCGGGTGCTCCTATTACGCCGCAGCACCAGGAGGAGCTCTACAACATCCTGGACACCGCGGGCGATCTCGAGTGCCTGATCGTTTCCGGCTCCGTGCCTCCCAAAGCTACGCCCGACTTCCTGGCTCAGGTTATGGAGCACGCTCAGGCTCGTGGCGCCGACGTCGTCCTGGACCTGTCCTCCGACAAGCTCAAGGAGCTCGCTCACAAGAAGCCGCTGCTCATCAAGCCGAACCATCACGAGATGAAGGCCATCTTCGGCGTGCCGGTCGACACCGACGACGAGGTCCGCGTTGCCATGAAGATGGCTCACGACGCTGGCGTTCAGAACGTGCTGCTCACCCGTGGTAGCCGCGGCGACGCTTACTTCTCCAACGGCGAGGATATTTGGTACGCCAAGCGTGAGTTCAACATCAAGCTGGTTTCTTCTGTCTGCGCCGGCGACTGCACCCTCGCTGCGTTCCTGCACAAGTGGTACAGGGATCGCGACAACGTCGAGGAGGCCATGAAGCTCGCTATGGCCACCGGCGCCAACGTTGCCGAGTCCGTCGGCATCGGCGACTTCGGTCACGTCGACGAGTACAGCAAGCGCGTTGCTGTCCGCAAGCTCGATCGTCAGTAATCGAAACGCGACATATTCGTGCGCATGCGGCGCCCCGGTTTCGGCTGGGGCGCCTTTTTGTTCCGTTATTGGAGAGAGATGCTCTGCCGTACTTCATCGCTTCCACACCGTTCACCGAGTTGTCCTAGCCTTTTACCGTTGGGTGGAATATACTTTCATTAACACGTTACTTCGTGAAAGGAACATTCATGATTTACACGCTCACTGCAAATCCCGCCATTGACTACAACATCGCCTGCGACGGCCTTGCTGCCAACACCGTCACGCGTACCCGTAACGCCGTCTACACGCCCAACGGCAAGGGTCTCAACGTCTCGTTCACCCTCGATCACTACGGTGTCGACACCACGATCCTGGGCTTTTTCGCCGGCTTCTCGGGCGAGTTTATCGTTAAGGGCGCCGAGGCCCTGGGCGTGCCCGTCAAGCCCGTTTGGACCGACGGCATCACGCGCGTCAACGTGTTCCTCAATGCCGGACCCGACACCGAGTACAACATGGTCAACGCCGGTGCCGCCATCAACGAGGCCAACGAGCAGGAGATGTTTGAGCTCATCGATTCGCTCGATGACATGACCTGCCTGGTCATCAGCGGCTCGCTGCCTCCCAACACTTCCGAGGGCTTCTTGGCCGATGTCCTGCGCCGCGTCAAGGCCAAGGGGGCCGAGTTCGTCCTCGACATCTCGAGCCATCAGCTGGCAGACCTCATTGCCATGGAGCCGCTGCTGATCAAGCCCAATGACGACGAGCTGCTCGACATCTTTGGCATTAAGGTGAGCGGTGGCGACGATGAGTCCGTCAAGTGCGCTATGGCCGAGCTGCACGCTAAGGGCGCCAAGAACGTGCTGCTGACCCTCGGTGGCGCCGGTGCGTACTTCTCCAACGGCGAGCACATCTGGTTTGCCAATCGCACCTTCGACGTCAAGCTGCTGTCGACGGTGTGCGCCGGCGATTCCTCGCTCGCTGCCTTCCTGTCCGTATGGCACGACGCTCCCGAGCGCGTCGAGGATGCCCTCCGTCTGTCGATGGCCACCGGCGCCAACGTGGTCGAGTGCCCGGGCCTGGGCGACTTTGCCAAGGTGGACGAATATAAGAAGCACATCGAGGTTCGTCAGGTCTGCTAGCCGCATCGAAAAATCGCTGCCGAACACCCGCTTTGGATCTCCGAGGCGGGTGTTTTTTGCTCGCTGAACGCATATGGCGTCTGCTGTCTCGTTTTATGGAATTGACGACGCGATTGCGTGTGCGCGCTTTCTCGTTTCTTGTTAGACTTCTTGAGAACCATCGATTAACGCTCACAAGTGCAGGAGGCCATAGGCATGTGCAATGTTTCGCTCAACGGTAATCAACCGTCCGATGCGTCCCTGTGCGTCCTGCGCGCGCTTGAGGCGGCTGGTCTTGAGGCTTGGTACGTGGGCGGTTGGGTGCGCGACGCCCTGATGGGGTGCCCCAGCCACGATGTTGATATGTGCTGTAGCGGCCTGTGGCAGGAGTCCAAGGCGGCGCTCGAGGCCGCCGGCATCGCGGTTGTGGAGTCGGGCATTAAATTTGGCGGAATCACGGCTATTTCCGATGGCGAGCGTATCGAGGTCACCACGTACCGTTTGGATGGCTTTTACACCGATGGTCGCCATCCCCAGAGTGTGGAGCGTGCCGCCTCGCTCGAGGACGATCTGGCGCGCCGCGACTTTACCGTCAACGCCATGGCCTGGCATCCCGAGCGCGGGCTTGTCGACCGCTACGACGGCCAGGGTGACTTGGAGCGCAAGCTGATTCGCGCTGTCGGCGATCCCAAGCGTCGCTTTAACGAGGATGCCCTGCGCATGCTGCGTGCGGTGCGCTTTGCCTGCCGCCTGGACTTTATGATTGAGCCCGAGACCAAGCGTGCGCTTGCCGAGTGCGCGCCGCTGCTCGATGCCGTGGCGCGCGAGCGTGTGGGCATTGAGCTTGAGGGCATCCTTTCGACCGGCCACGGGGGAGATGCCATGCTGCGCTACCCCGAGCTCATCTGCGCCGCCGTGCCCGAGTTGGCAGCGGGTCGCGGGTTTGATCAACGAAGTGTCTATCATGCGTTTAACGTCTACGAGCATATCGCTCGTGTTCTGACGGTGGCAGGGGAGCTGGCGCTGTGCGACGGCGTCGCGCCCTCGTCGAGTCTTATGTGGGCGGCGTTTTTGCACGATGTGTCCAAACCCGAGTGCTTCACGGTCGATCACGCCGGCAGCGGACACTTCTACGGTCATCCCGAGCTCGGTGCCAAGAAGGCGCGCGTCATTATGGATCGCCTGGCGCTCTCGCACGACTTGGTGCGCGACGTGTGCCTGCTCATCAAATACCATGACATGCCGCTGCGCCCCGAGCGCTCCTGTCTGCTCAATATGATGCGCGCGCTTTCGGGTGAGGGCGTCGACACGGCCCGCCTGATTGACGAGCTCATGGACCTTAAGCGTGCCGACACACTTGGCAAGGCCCCGTCGTGCTTCTATTACGTTGAGACGATTGAGGAGATGCGCGCGATGGCGCACGAGCTGCTGAGGGCGGGGGAGCCCTATACGCTCAAGATGCTCGCCATCAACGGCGGCGACCTGATCCGTGCTGGAGTCAAGCCCGGGCCGGAACTGGGGCAGCTTCTCAACTCCGCCCTCGACGCCGTGATCGAAGACAACATTCCCAACGAGCGCGAAGCTCTTTTGGTCCATCTCAACTTGAATTAGCTACCTAGTTTACCTGCGTGTTCCATAACCTGCCGACAATTTTTCGGCAATTTGGAATTTCTTCTTGCGCTGACGTTTTTTGTCCCGTAATATATCTCCTCGCAGCACGGCAGTGCAGATGTCATGTGGCCCGTTCGTCTAGCGGTTTAGGACGCCGCCCTCTCAAGGCGGAGATCACCAGTTCGAATCTGGTACGGGCTACCACTTCTTTTCTGCTGAGGCTTATGGCCCGTTCGTCTAGCGGTTTAGGACGCCGCCCTCTCAAGGCGGAGATCACCAGTTCGAATCTGGTACGGGCTACCACGCATCTGATACCCGGACTTCCTATGGAAGGCCGGGTTTTTTATTTTCAAACAACCGTCTGCAATTCCCGTTTGAACCAGAGCTTTGCGTTCTGTCTATGGTCCTTGCGGGTACAATATCCAAGATATTTTGACTGTTAGAAGGAGTCTCATGACGGAGTCCTCTCAGCATACGTCTAAGCCCCAGGTCGAGGTTGAGGCCTCGGGCGGAGATGACAATAAGAGCGCACGCCGCGGCGCCATCTTTATCGGCGTCGTGCTGGTGGGTTATATCGTCTATCTGGTGGTAACCGGGCAGATGGGGCAGTTCTGGGCCGCTATGTCGAGCGTCCAGGCGTCATGGCTCGTTGTCGCGTGTCTCTGCATGTTCATGTATCTGTTCTTTGGCATTGTGGCCTATGCGATCGCTGTCTGGCTCGACCCCAATTCACCCGTCGGCATTCGCGACCTCATTTCGGTCGAGGCGAGCGGCATCTTCTTTGGCAACCTCACACCTATGATGATGGGCTCGACTCCTGCTCAGATCTACCGCCTGACCAAGGCGGGCCAAAATGTCGGCGAGGCCGGAGCCACGCAATTCACGCGCTTTATCGTGTATCAGTTTGGCCTCGTTGCCTGGGGCGCTATCCTACTGCTTGCTCGCATGCCGTTTTTTGCCGAGCGCTATGGCGACATGACGCTGCTGTGCGTCTTTAGCTTTGGTGGGCACTGCTGCATCTTGCTTGGCATCTTCGCCGTCGCGCTCATGCCTAAGACCGTCACGCGCGTCGCCCACTGCATCATCAATTGGCTTGAGCGCATTGGTGTCTCGGCCACTAAGATCGAGGGATGGCGCACGTTTGTCGATGGCGAGATCTACTCCTTCTCCGAGAAGTTCAAGCTTTCAGCCGGACATTTTTCTTCCATGCTGCTCACCGTGTTTATCACCATGCTGCAGCTCGCGTTTTTCTATCTGGTGCCGTATTTCCTGATGCTTGCCTTTGGCCACCACGAGGTCGACTTTTTCTCGGTCATGGCCGCGAGCGCCTTTGTCCAGCTGCTGAGCTCTGCGGTTCCCTTGCCCGGTGGAACTGGTGGTGCTGAGGGCGGCTTTGCATTGTTCTTGGGTCATTTCTTTGGGTCGGCTTCGACCGCCGGCTATCTGCTGTGGCGCCTCATTACGTTTATTGCGCCGACCATTTTGGCTGCGCCCCTGCTGGGACTTAAGAGCGCCCACAACGAGAGCATCCATGCGCGCTGGGATCGTGTGATGCGCAAGCTCGGCCGCACGTCTCAGACGCCCTCTGCGCCCACTAAGCCGCACCCCACGAATGCTGTTACCGTTGATCCCAAGAAGCGCGCTCAGAAGGCTTCTGGGACCGCTAAGCCGGCTCATAAAGCCTATGTGCGCCAGACAGGCGATGGTATTCGCGTATCTCCGTCGGCACTTAATAAGAAGAAGCATCCCAAGTCGCAGTAGGGCAGTCGTGCGTTCTTCATGATGCGGGGCATATTTGTGCTGTATGGGGGATAATCCTCTTACGTAGATTATCTCTCATCTGTTGATGAATGCTCGCATATCGAAGGGACACGCCCATGGCAACCAGCAAACCGCGTCTTGACCGCCGCATCGTTCGCAGCCGTAATGCCATCCTTTCGGCTTTCGAGCGCCTGCTCATGGAAAAGCCGCTGGCAGACATTACGGTGAGTGCCATCGCGCGCGAGGCCAATGTCGACCGCAAGACCTTTTACGTACACTTTGGTACGGTTGACGGCCTGCTCGATGCCATTGCCGTCGATGTGGTGGAGATGATTGTCGACTCGGTCGAGAAAACGCTTGCTTCTATGGACGGTGACACCAACGAGCGCGCTCTTGGCGCGGCGGCGACCTTCTTTAAAACCGTTAATGAGGCACTGTGCAACAACTTAGTGCTCAATCGTCAGCTGATCGAGAATATTCCGCTCGATGATTTCATGGCTCGTCTTCGTGCGCCGCTCGAACATGAGATTGCCGAGCGCGATCTGCTGCCCCAAGGTCTCAAGGACGAGATGTTCGACTATTATCTGGCGTTTTTGCTGTCGGGTATTATCGGTATCTATCGCACGTGGGCACTGTCTGACGGCTCGGTTCCTATCGAGCGTGTCTCTGAGGTCGCCAACGACCTAACTCTCAATGGTCTGTCGAGTCTGGAATCTCGCTTGGATTAGGCCTAGTTGGGCTCGTCGGCGTGGAAATGCCTGTTCACGAGGTTCTCTGGCGCCTTGTAGACCTCGTCGGCGTAGGAGCTGTAGCCTGAGGATCTTTAAAAGAAAGTCCAGTTTATCCTTCCCACTCCAATTTGGAATCTTCCGATGCGCCTTCGCGCGCTCGCATGACCTCGATACCATGTGAGCGTGCGAAGTCGACGAGCTCTGCGTTGCGGGCGTTTAGGGTGCCGAAGGCGGCGGGGCACACGATAAGGCGCGCGCAGTGGACGAGGAGCTCTTTGGCGCGGGCTATGGTTTTATCCCCAATCGGCTCGAAGGCACGCTCGGCCACGCATTCCGTCGCCAGGTCGCGCGCGAGCTCGCAGTCGATGTCCCCTTCGTGCAGAATGCCCGCGTAGAATGCCTTGCCCTGCCGGATGAGCTGGCGAAACACAGCTGACCCCGTACCTGCGCCGGCGATGACGAACGTGTGCGCATCGCCGTGTGGGCGCCCAATTTCCACGCTGCCGAAGCGCTCGTTGAAGGTGCCATGTTGAAGGCCGTAGAGCTCGCCAATCGTCTCGCGCGTGAATATGTCCTCGGGTGCGCCGGCGCGGAAGACCCGGCCGTCCTTCACGCAAATCACCTTGTCGGCGCTTTTCTGCGCGAGCTCGAGTTCGTGGATGGACATGATGACAGCCACATTCCGCGATTTCGCAAGGTGGCGAAGTATTCGCAGCAGGTCGATCTGGTAGCGGATATCGAGATACGACGTGGGCTCGTCGAGCACGAGCACACGCGGATCCTGCGCGATGGCGCGTGCGAGCATGACGCGCTGGCGTTGCCCGTCGCTTATCTGCATGAAGTCGCGCTCGGCGAGCTCTTCCACACGTGCGGTTTTCATGGCCTCGTCGACCCGACTATGGTCGTCGGGCGAGAGTGTGCCCATTCGCCCGGTGTAGGGGTGCCTTCCCGCCTCTACGACATCGCGGCAGGTGAGGAGCTCGGTCCGGGGGCGATCTGTCAGCATAACGGCAAGGTTCTTTGCAAACTCCGCCGTCTTCCATCGGGAAATCTCCCGCCCGTCGAGCTCGACCGCGCCGGCAAGCGGTGCCAGATGGCGTGTGATGGTTTTTAAGATGGTCGACTTGCCCGAGCCGTTCGGCCCGATGAGCGCCACGACGTCGCCCGCGCGAACCTCCAGATCGACGCCTCCGACTACGACCTTCTTGTCGTAGCCCGCCGACAGGTCGCTTATGTGGAAAAGCGGCGCTCCGTCAGCCTGCGTTTCGACCGTAGTTTCGAGGTTCGGCTCCGCTCGGAAGAGGCGTTCCGCGCGCAGTTCCGCACGAGCCGAAAGTGCCTTCTGGCGCTTTCGTGCGAGCTCAGGACTGTCTAAGCATGGAATGTCCCCTCCGAGCGTTTTGGGCCGCGGCACGAATTCCCGCATCTACCTCACCCGCTTCTTCAACATGAGCGCGATAACCACCGGAGCGCCGAAGATGGCGGTGACGGCGCTGATGGAAAGCTCGACGGGAGAGAACAGCGTGCGCGCGATCAAATCGCAGCCCGCGCAGAAGATGGCGCCTCCCAAGAAGCACGCAGGAATCACGCGGATGGGCTTCGACGACTTTAGCGCCGACTTCACGAGATGCGGAACCGCGATGCCTACGAACGACACCGGACCAGCGAACGCGGTCACGCAGGCGGAGAGCATGCTCGCTAGAAGGACGAGCACCACGCGGAAGCGTTCGACGTTCACGCCGACGCTTTTCGCGTAGGCTTCTCCCAGCTGGAAGGCGGAAAGGGGCTTCGATATCGCGAATACGCATGCGCTCACGGTGATCACCACGACCGCGATGACCGCGATGTCGTCCCAGCTCGAACCCGAGAAGCTACCCAAAGACCAGTTGTGCAGGTTCACGATGGACTGGTCGTCGGCGAAGGCGATGAGGAAGTTCGTCGCCGCCGAGCAGATGTATCCCACCATGACGCCCGCCACGATGAGCATGGCCATGGAACTTATGCGCCGTGCGATGAGGAGCACGAAGCCGATGGTGATAAGCGAGCCCAGAAACGCTGCGGCCACCATGGCCGGCGAGGACATGGCCTGGTTCGCGCCTAGAAGTACGATCATCGTAAGCGCGACGACGAACTTTGCGCCCGAGGAGACGCCCAAGATGAACGGGTCGGCGATGGGGTTGTTGAAAAACGTCTGCAGCAGGAACCCGGAAAGCGAAAGTGCCCCGCCGAGAAGCACGGCTGAAAGCACGCGCGGCAGGCGAATCTCCCAGATGACCTGGCTTTCCATGGAATTGGCCGCGCCGCCCGAAAGGATGCCGGGGATGTGGTCTGCGGGCACGAGCACGCTCCCGATGCACAGGTTGGCCCCGACGAGCACGATGAGGGCAACAGCGAGCAGCGCCGTCACGACGCGACACCGCGCGGCGCGCCCCGATTCGTCGTATGCCATGGAAAGCCGGCTTCTCATGGCGCTAACCGAGCTTCCTCAGATAATGGAAGTCGCTCGCGTCATCGCCGGTGAACGCCCCGTGCAGCTCGTCGATAATGTCGGCGGTAGAAGTCATCTGCTGGTACATGTCGGCGCTTGTGACCCAGACGTTGCCGTTCTTCACGGCTTTGAACTGCGACAATAGCGCGTTTTTGCCTACGAAGTCGTTCAAGGTGGCAACCGATTCGTCGATGGTGCCGTTGTAGACGATGATGTCGGCATCCTTCGCTGTCGCGTAGAAGCGCTCCATTTCGAGCGTTACTGACGAACCTGACGTCGACGCCGTCTGCGCGTCATCGAGCGCGTAGCTGCCGCCTGCAAGCTCGATCATCTGCGCCACGTAGTCGCCCGCCCGCCGCGTGACGGCGGCCCCGTTCGAGTTAATGTAGAAATACGCCACGGTTTTACCTGACGACGCGAGCCCCGACGTTTGCTCGACGCGGGCCTTCTGCTCGTTGAACAGGTGCGTGGCCTCGTCTTCCTTGTCGAACAGGACGCCGAAAAGCTTAATCCACTCGACGCGCCCGAGTGCTTTGGGCTCGCTCGACGACTGTTCGGTGAGCACGACGAGCCCGAGCTTCTGCAGCTTTTCCTTCACATCGGGCGTGTGGTTGATCATGGTGTTCTCGATGGCGAGCGTGCAGCCCGAGGCCGATATTCGCTCGTAGTCGGGCGCGCTGTACTTGCCGCCGTAGGCGATCGCCCCACTTCCGAGCGCGCTTTTGAAGCCCGCGACCGAGCAATCGTCGGCTTTCGTGCCCGACATTAAGATATTGTCGTTCGCATCGAGCGCGTCGACCAGGCACATCGTCGCCGACGACACGAGGTACACCTTGTCGGCGGGGCGCCTTATGACCGCGATGTCGGAGCTTAACCCATCAGGTACCTTCGCATCTTGCGGCACCACGAGGAAGCGCTCCCCGTTCGAAACGCAGATAAGCCGCAGGCCGCCTTCGAACTCGTCGACAGTGAAGTGCTCGGCGTATTCAAGCTGAAGCGCTCCCGTCGGCTCCCAGCCGCAGCCCAAATCGGCGTTGTGGAAGTCGGCCGCGGCGCTTGAAGCCGTTCCCGCAGGGGAGCCGCCGCTTGCATCGTCGCCCGATTTCTCCTTCATGGTGGATGAGTCGAAGTGGAGCGTGTAGTCGATGGTGTGCGACGTCGACATGGCGACGGTCTCGGCCGACACGGCGATGTCCTCGTCGAGCGTGACGGGTATCTCGAACGTGGAGTTGCCGCCGTCGTTTACGGGCGCGTAGTCCACGCCGTCGACGGTCATCTTGTCGTAGTTCGAACTCGACCAGGTGATGGTCGCGGTGTAGGTGTCGCCATCCTTCACAATTGTGGTGGGTGAGGCGATGCTTGCGCGCCCTGACCCGCCGGAAAGCGAGACGCTCACCGTGTATTCCTGAGAGCCCGCCGTGCCACCGGTCGCGTTCGGGCTCGCACTGCACCCCGCGAAGGGAAGCGCGAGCAGGGCGACGAGAACGCAGGCGATCGCGCGCGCCGCGATGCTGTGGAGCTTCCTGTTTTCCCCCTTGGGAAGAATCGACCGCATGGCGTTACTTCAGTGCGTCGGCGCGCAGATCGACGCCGGCGGATTCGAACACAAGTGTGCGGTCGTACCACTGCTCTTTTCTAATACTCCACGCGGCACAGGCGGTGTCCTCGTCGAGCGCATCAACGGGCACGTCGTAGGTGTACTTGCCTTCCGCGTTTTCCACATAGGGGATGAAGTCGGCCTCGCTCGCGGCGGCAGCCTCGTCGCCCGTGCCCATGAAGAGCTTGCCGTAGCCCGTGCCGGAAAGCGTCATCACGCAGTGCATGGAGCCGTTTTCCACGATGAGCTGGGCGTCCACGATCCTGAACATGTTCGAGCTGGAATCTACGGTGATTGGATAGGTGCCGTCGGCCACCTTGTCGGCGGTGATGGGGGCAGCGCTTGCGCCCGCGGGCGCATCGGCCGCCTGTTCGGTCTTTTCCTGGGAATCGGCATCGCTTGCCTTTGCGCTGTCGATTGAATTTCCGGCGCAGCCGGCGAGCGAGAACGCGCAAAGCGCCGCCGACAGGGCGAAGACGAGGGTTTTCTTCAACATGGAGGGGGTTCCTTTCAATCGCTTCGACCGCCCGCGCCGTGCGGTGGGCGGTCGGGATGCGAATGCAACGGGCATGCGTCGTCAGTCGGGGAAAGGCGCATGCCCGTTGCACGGGGACGCGACCGGCGCCCCCGTGCGCGGCGAGTTTACAGCTTGGCGATGGCGTCGTCCACGTGCGAGACGTAGATGTCGTCGACCGCGACGTTCTGTCCCAGACCCTGGAGCAGGCACGTCACTTCGAAGCCGGCGGCCACGAACTTCGCAGCCCAGCTGTCGGGGTCGGTCTCGTCTGCCATGTCGTTGTTCGCGTGGTCGCCCGCGACCACCATGAACGGCGCGAGCACGGCCTTCTTGTAGCCTGCGGCGCTCGCGGCGGCGATAACATCCTCGCAGGTCGGTTCAGCCTCGACGGTGCCGACGAAGAACTGCGTCAAACCCTCGTTCTTGAACACTTCCTGCATCTTGGCATAGTCGGCGTTGGAATCGGCTTCGGTGCCGTGGCCCATGAGGCACAGCGCCGTCTCGCCGTCGTCGAAGGACGCCATGTTCTCCTTAATGGCTGCGGCCACCTTTTTGTAGTCGTCGTCGGAGGTGAGCAGCGGGTCGCCGAGCGAGATCTTGTCGAACTTGTCGGCGTACTTGTCGAGCTCGTCTTTCACGTCGGCGTATTCCAGGCCAGCCATGAGATGCGTCGGCTGCACGACGATTTCCTTCACGCCGTCTTCCACGCAGCGGTCAAGCGCCTCGGTCATGTTGTCGATCGTGATGCCGTCGCGCTTCTTCAGCTTGTCGATGATGATCTGCGCGGTGAAGGCGCGGCGGATGTCGTAGTCCTGCCAGTACTTCTCGCGGATAGCGTCTTCGATGGCGCCGATGGTGATGTGGCGCGAGTCGTTGTAGCTCGTGCCGAAGCTCGTGACGAGGATGACCGGCTTCGCGGCCTTCTCCTTTTCACTAGATTTCTCGGAACTCGCGGAGGTGTTGGAGCAGCCCGCGAGCGCGACTCCGGCGAGCGCGACGGCTCCGGTTGCTGCGGCGCCCATGAAGCCGCGGCGTGACATCTGGTCGGACATGGTTTTTCCTTTCCTCGGTTTGCCGGTCCCCCGGCGACAGTTGCTTGTCGGCACAAGCGAAAGAAAAGCGCACCCCTCGGGGTTCACAAGGAGCTAACGCCACGGCGATGCCGTGAGGAAAAGGCGAAGCAGTCTGGCTTGGGGCGCGAGGCGGTTCGCCCGCGCGTCCTATACAGTAATGTCCCTTGCCCAGGATTCCCACCTGGTTCCCTCCGCAAGCCAGCGCGGGCTGTGCAGGCGCCGCGCCGGTCATTTCCTTTTATCCGATTGTCATATGCTCGTTGCCGAAACTTTTACTATGATAGTGGGCACTTGTGAACGTGTCAAAGCCAGCGCGGGCGGCATTGCGCCTCCTGCCTGCGTATTTGCGCCGATTGCTGCCGCAGGCGCCGTGTTTTGCCCGCTGCGCGAATGGCGGCGTAAACGGTTGCGATGAGAAACGGGAAGGGAAGGCTCGGATGATTCATATCGTTGGCGCAGGCTCTGGCGCCGCCGACCTTATCACGCTGCGCGGGGCGCGCCTTCTGCACGCGGCCGACGTGGTCGTTTGGGCGGGGAGCCTTGTGAACCCCGAGCTGCTCGCTGAGTGCAAGGAATCCTGCATCGTCTACGACAGCGCGCACATGACCTTGGAGGAAGTGCTCGACGTGATGTGCGCGGCAGATGCGCGGGGCGAGGAAGTGGTGCGCCTGCACACGGGCGACCCGTGCCTGTACGGCGCCATCCAGGAGCAGATGGACGCGCTCGACGCGCGCGGCGTGGACTACGAGGTGGTGCCCGGCGTGTCGAGCTTTTGCGGTGCCGCGGCGGCGCTTCGCCAGGAATACACGCTGCCGGGAATCAGCCAGTCGGTCGTGATCACGCGGCTTTCCGGGCGCACCCCCATGCCTGCGGGCGAGGGCATGCGCACCATGGCGGAAAGCGGCTCGACTATGGTCATCTTCTTGAGCTCGGGTATGCTCGCCGAGCTTTCCGCCGAGCTTTTGGCCGCGGGCCGCAGCTCCGACGAGCCGGCGGCGCTCGTGTATAAGGCGACCTGGCCTGAGGAGCGCGTGGTGCGATGCACAGTGGGCACGCTCGCCGATGCGGGCGCGCGAGAGGGCATCGACCGCACGGCGCTCGTGGTGGTGGGCAGCGTGCTCGGAGCTCGCGGCGGGCTTGCGCACGACGGCGCGCAAGCGGAGTCGTACGAGCGCAGCAAGCTTTACGACCCTTCGTTTGCCACGGGGTATCGGAAGGCGAGCAGCTAGCGTGGCCTTCGAGCACTACATATATACCGGGACGACCCGCCTGCGCTGCGGCTACACCACGGGGAGCTGCGCCGCTCTCGCGGCGAAGGCGGCCTGCGAGATGCTCTTGTCACGAAAGACCGTGGGCCGCGTGTCGATCGTCACCCCCGGCGGGCTGCCCGTCGAGACGGACGTGGTCGACGTATGCATCGGCGAGGGGTGCGCCCAGTGCGCCGTGCGAAAGGACGCAGGCGACGATGCCGATGTGACCGACGGCGTGCTCGTGTACGCGCTCGTGGAACATGCGGGGCCGGGCACGGGCGCTGCGGGCAGCAAGGGCGTGCCCGCGCGCGAATCGGAAGTTTCCGTCGATGGCGGCGTGGGCGTGGGGCGCGTGACGTTGCCCGGGCTTGAGCAGCCGGTGGGGGCGGCCGCCATCAACGCGACGCCGCGCGCGATGATCACTTCGGCGGTGCGCGAGGTGTGCGCCGCGCACGGCTTTTCTGGAAATATTGCTGTGACGATTTCGGTACCCGAGGGTGTTGCCCTTGCCGAAAAGACCTTCAACCCGCACCTGGGGATAGAGGACGGCATCTCCATCCTGGGTACGACGGGCATCGTCGAGCCGCGCAGCCTCGCTGCCTTGCGCGACAGCATCGAGCTCGAGATCCGGCAGCATGCGGCTATGGGGCGGCGCGGAGTCGTGCTCACGCCCGGCAACTACGGCGGGCAGTTCATCTCGGGGCATTTCCACCTAAACGGTGCGCCGGTGGTCTTCATCTCCAACTTTGTGGGCGATGCGATTGATTGCTGCGTTCGCGAGGGATTTACCAATGTCCTTCTTGTGGGACACATCGGCAAGCTAGTGAAGGTCGCGGGCGGCATCATGGACACCCATTCGCGTACCGCCGACTGCCGCGCGGAGATTCTGGCCGCCCACGCGGCCTTGGCCGGCGCGGGCGCGAAGACCGTGCACGAGATCATGTCGTCGGTCACGACCACGACGGCGCTTGAGGTAATCGAGGCCGCCGGCGTGGGGGATGCTGTGCGCGCCTCGCTCGCTGCGGCAATCGAGGACAGGTTGCGCCGCCGCGCGGCGGGCGCATGCGACATCGCCGCGGTCGTGTTCGACGCCGGGCGCCGCGAGCTTTTCCGCACGTCGGGCGCCGATGCTGTTATCGGGGAATTGGGGGCGACGTATGAGTAAAGGCGTGCTGTACGGGGTGGGCACGGGGCCTGGCGACCCCGAGCTGCTCACGATCAAGGCCGTCCGCACAATCGAATCGTGTCCGGTCATCGCCGCACCGCAAACGGCGGACGGGGTCATGGTCGCGCTTGACATTGTGCGCGGCGCCGTCGACCTTACAGGCAAGACGGTGATCCCCGTGCGATTCTCGATGACGCGCGACGCCGAGCGCCGCGCGGCCGAGCATGCCTCGCTTGTTCGCGAGCTTGTCGCGCACCTGGATGCGGCCCGCGACGTCGCGCTGCTGAACCTGGGGGACCCAAGCATCTACGCCACCTTCCAGCGCATAGCGCCCGACGTGCGCGCCCGCGGGTTCGAGGCGCGCGCCATTCCCGGCGTGCCGAGCTTCTGCGCGGTCGCCGCGGCGCTCGAGCGCGACCTCACGCCCGAGATGTCGTCGCCTCTGCACATCGTGCCCGGCGGCTACGATGACGTTCGCCGCGCAATCGGCTGGCCGGGGACGAAGGTGGTCATGAAGGCGCGCCGCTCGCTTGCGGACACGAAGCGCATCCTTCGCGAGGAGGGTGCCTTCGACGGTGCCGAGCTCGTAGAGGACTGTGGGCTTCCGGGCGAGCGCGTGTACCGCTCGCTCGACGATGTGCCCGATCGGGGCAGCTACTTCTCGACGATGGTGGTGCGCTAGATGAGGGTTTCCTGCATAGCGTTCACTGAGAGGGGGTATGCGTTGGCGGAGCGCACCGCACGCGCGCTTTCCGATTGCGCGCAGACAGGTGAAGATGACTCTGGCTGGAACGTTTCCGTTTCGCGCGGGTTCGGCGAGGGGAAGGCCGACCTGCGCGCATGGACGGCGCTCGCGTGGGAAGCGTCGGACGCGCTTCTGTTCGTGGGCGCGGCGGGCATCGCCGTGCGGGCGATCGCGCCGCATGTCGCCTCGAAGGCAAACGATTCCGCGGTTGTGGTGATCGACGAGGCGGGGCGCTTTGCCGTCTCGCTTTTGTCGGGGCATTTGGGCGGTGCGAACGAGCTTGCGCAAACTGTGGCACGCGCGGCAGGGGCCATCCCCGTCATCACCACGGCGACCGACGTCCGCGGCGTGTGGGCGGTGGATACGTGGGCGCGCTGTGCTGGGCTCGCCGTTTCGAATCCCGAGGCTATCAAGCGAGTGTCGGCGCGGCTGCTTTCGGGCGGGCGCGTGGCGCTCTATTCCGACATGCCGATTTCGGGACAGCCGCCTGAGGGGGTTGACATTGCGTCCGACCGCGCTCGGGCCGATATCGTCGTGTCGCCGTTCGCTGGCGCGAATGCAGGTGCGTCCGTTCGCGCGGCGGAGACAACGGGCGAGGTCGTGCCCGCCGGTGTGACGGGGAAGCCGGCGGGCGTGCGGGCGCAGGCGCCTGCGCGCGAGCCGCTTCACCTTGTCTTACCCTGCATCGTTGCGGGCATAGGGTGCCGTCGCGGTGCGTGCACCGAAGCGATCGGGGAGGCGTTTCTTCTCGCGTGCGGGCAGGCGGGCATCTCGCCTTCGGCCGTGCGCGAGGCGGCGACGATCGACGTTAAGGCGCGCGAGGAGGGTCTGCTCGCCTTCTGCCACGCGCGCAGTATCCCGCTCGCGACGTATTCCGCAGAGGAGTTGTCGCAGGTCGAAGGCAGCGTTTCGCCATCTGATTTCGTGCGCGCGACGGTGGGGGTCGACAACGTGTGCGAGCGCGCGGCGCTCGCGGGCGGGGGCAAACTTTTCTTCCCGAAGCTCGCTCACGGCGGCGTGACCGTCGCGTTTTCCAAGGTAACTATCGAACTTTCGTTTAAGGAGCGGTGATGGGAAAGCTCTTCGTGGTGGGGATTGGCCCGGGCGGCCCCGACGGCATGACGATTGCGGCTCGGCGCGCGCTCGAGGCGGCCGACATCGTTGTGGGGTACACGAAATACGTGGAGCTCGCGCTCGCCGCCGTGCCCGACGCGGCGCATCTCGCGACGCCGATGATGCACGAGGTCGAACGGTGCCGCCTGGCGCTTTCGCGCGCGCAGAGCGGAGAAGCCGTGGCGCTCGTGTGCAGCGGTGACGCGGGCGTGTACGGCATGGCGAGCCCCGTGCTGGAGCTTGCGGAGGACTACCCCGATGTAGACGTGGAAGTTATCGCCGGGGCCACCGCGGCTCAGAGCGGGTCGGCGGTGCTCGGCGCCCCGCTTGCCCACGACTTCGCGGTCGTGTCGCTCTCCGACCTGCTCACGCCGTGGGAGGTCATCGAGCGCAGGCTCGCTGCCGTGGCGAGCGCCGACTTCTGCATCTGTTTGTACAACCCGCGCAGCAGAAAGCGCGCCGACAGGCTCTCGCGCGCGGCGAAGATTATGCTCGAATGGAAGGCCCCCGACACGCTCTGCGGCTGGGTACGCAACATCGGGCGCGAGGGGCAGCAGTCGGGCATGTGCAGGCTCTCCGAGCTGGGGGAGTTCGACGCCGACATGTTCACCACCGTGTTCGTCGGCAACGCGGACACGAAGCGCGTAGGCGGCCGTATGGTCACGCCGCGCGGGTATCGGGAGATTCCATGCGAAAGGTAACGATCATCGGGGCGGGGCCCGGAAACCCCGACTTGCTCTCGCGTGCGGCGCTCGACGCGATCGACATCGCCGACGTGGTCATCGGCGCTCATCGCGCGCTTGTCGGCATCGACGTGCCGCCCGACGTGGTGAGATGCGAGCTCGTGAAGACGGCGGACATCGTCGCCGCGCTCACTGATGCGGCGTCGTGGCAGCGCGCCGTGGTCGTGATGACGGGCGATGTGGGGCTGTTCAGCGGCGCGCGCCGCCTGGTGGAGGCGCTCTCCGGCGACGCGCGGGTGGACGTGCGCGTCATTCCCGGCATAAGCTCAGCGTCGTATCTCGCCGCGCGCCTCGCGCGTCCATGGCAGGATTGGCGCTTCGCGAGCGCTCACGGCGTGGCGTGCGACATCGTGGCCGAGGCCGAGCGCGCAGGTGAGCTCTTCCTCGCCACGTCGGGCGGGGAAGACCCCTCGCGGCTTTCGGGCGAGCTTGTGCAGGCGGGCTTCGCGGACGCGCGCGTGACGGTGGCCGAGCGCCTGTCGTACCCCGACGAGCGCATCACCTGCGCGACCGCAAGTGAAATCGCAGGTCAGACGTTCGACGACTTGAACGTGATGCTTATCGAGTTCGCAGGCTGCGCCGGGTCGCCTGCGGGCTCTAGCGCAGCCTCCGAGGCGCCGGCCGGCGCGTCTGCGCCCGCGGCGGCTTCTTTCGCGGCGGACTCTGCGGGCGCATCCCGCGCCGCGAGCTCCCGCTGGCCGTACGCTTCCTCGGGCATTCCCGACGAGCTCTTCATCCGCGGCGACGTTCCCATGACCAAGCAGGAGGTGCGCGCCGTCGCGCTCGCGAAGCTGCGCCTTACCGCGACCGACACCGTGTGGGATGTCGGCGCCGGCACGGGGAGCGTGTCGATCGAGGCGGCGCTCGTCGCGCGAGCGGGGTCGGTATGGGCGGTCGAGCGCAACGCGGCCGGCGTGCGGCTCATCCGAGAGAACGCGGATGCATTCGGGTGCGGCAACGTGCATGCGGTCCCCGGTGTCGCCCCCGAAGCGCTCGCGAAACTGCCCGTCCCCGACGCCGTGTTCGTCGGCGGGAGCGCGGGCGAGCTTCCCTCCATCGTGGAGGCGGCGCTCGAGAAGAACTCGCAGGTTCGCCTGTGCGTGCCATGCGTCACCGTTGAGACGCTCACCGAGGCGTGCGCGCTCCTCTCGGGTTCGCGCTTTAAGGAGTTCGAGGCGTGCCAGGTTTCGGCCGCCCGCGCCGAGGCTGTAGGCTCGCACCATCTTATGAAGGCGCAAAACCCCGTGTTCCTCGTCAGCGCGCGTGGTGCGGGCGCGGATGCCGAGGAGCTTGCCGATGTCGGGGCGCTTGTTGAGTCACCTGTCGGGGAGGACCCCTCTGCCGAGGGGAAACCATCCGTTGAGGTGGTCTCGCTTGCTAACTGCAACGCCGCAGGTGGGGAAGGCGGCGCCCAGTGAGCACGTCCATCCCGCGCTTCATGGTCGCTGCGCCCTCGAGCGGGAGCGGCAAGACGGTCGTCACGTGCGCGCTCCTGCGCGCGCTCGCGCGTCGCGGCCTTGCATGCGCGGCCTTCAAATGCGGACCCGACTACATTGACCCGCTCTTTCATCGCCGCGTCGTGGGTGCGCGCTCGGGCAATTTAGACGGCTTCTTCACCGACGCCCCGACGCTGCGCGCCCTGCTCGCACGCGGCGCCGCGGGCGCGGATGTCGCGGTGCTCGAGGGGGTTATGGGCTTCTACGACGGCATGGCGCCCGGCGTGGCCGACGCGAGCAGCTACCAGGTTGCGCGCGACACGGAAACGCCGGTCGTTTTAGTGGTGAACGGGCGCGGGGCGTCTTTATCGCTCGCCGCCGTAATCCGCGGCATTGCCGAGTTCCTGCCTTGTGCGAACGTGCGCGGCGTCGTGCTGAACAAGACGAGCGCCGCTGCCTGCGCCTACGCGGCGCCTGCGATCGAGAAGCACACGGGCGTCGCGGTTTTGGGGAATATCCCCGCCGACGAGGCGTTCTCGCTCGAAAGCCGGCATCTGGGGCTTGTGACCGCCGACGAGGTCGAGCAGCTCTCCGCGCGCATCGACAAGATGGCCGAGCTGGTGGAAAAGAGCGTCGACGTCGACCGCTTGCTCGAAATAGCGGTGACGGCACCCGATATCCGCGAGGAACCTTACCGGTTGGAGCCGATCGCGGGAGCGCGGCCCATCGTCGCCGTCGCGCGTGACGAGGCGTTCTCGTTCTACTACGAGGAGAACCTGCGCGCGCTCGAGGACCTGGGTTGCGAGCTGGCCTTTTTCAGCCCCCTGTGTGATAGCGAGTTGCCCCGGGGGACAAGCGCCCTCTATCTGGGGGGCGGCTACCCGGAGCTCCATGCGCGGCAGCTCTCCGAGAACGCGCCGATGCGCGAGGCGGTGCGGCGCGCGGTGGAATCCGGCATGCCGACGGTCGCCGAATGCGGTGGGTTTCTGTACCTGCAGCGCGAAATCGCCGATAGCGAGGGGCGGCGCTGGCCTGTTGCGGGCGCCCTTGAGGGCGCAAGCGAGAATGGGGGAAGGCTGTCCCATTTCGGGTACGTGGAGCTCACTTCCCAACGCGACGGGCTCTACGGGCCGCGCGGCACACGCATCCGCGCGCACGAGTTCCACTACTGGCAGTCCACCTGCCCGGGCGGCGACTTCTGGGCGCAGAAGCCCCGGCGCGACAAGGGCTGGCCGTGCATGTCGACCACCCCGTCCCTGGTTGCGGGCTTCCCGCATGTGTACTATCCTGCGAACCCCGACGTTGCGCGCGCGTTCGCGTCTGCCGCAGCGTCGTTTGCAGAGAGGAGACGGCATGGCTGAAGCAACCGAAACCGCGCTTGCCTGCATCCGCGAGGAAGTCGAGCGCGCGTTCTCGTCGGCGCCGGGCGCCGTGCTCGAAGCCACGCTCTCCCGGATCGAGCCCGCAGACGAGTGCGCCCGCGCCGCCGCGTACGCCGCGTGGGACTCCATCGCGCACCCCTTGGGGGGATTGGGCGACTTTGAAGACGCCGTCGCGTGTATCGCCGCAGCTCAGGGGAGCGCCGAGGTGGCCGAGTTTCCCCGTGCGCTCGCGGTATTCTTCTCCGACAACGGGATCGTTGCCGAAGGCGTGTCGCAAAGCGGGCAAGACGTGACGCGAGCCGTCGCGCGCAACATGTGCGAGGGGGCCACGAGCGCCTGCCGCATGGCGGCGTTCGCGGGTGCCGAGGTCGTGCCCGTCGACGTGGGTATGGCCCGGGGCATAGAAGACGCGCGCATGGTGCGCGCGAACGTGCGGCGGGGGAGTGGCAACATCGCGCACGGCCCCGCTATGTCTCGAGATGGGGCCGTGCGCGCGATCGAGGTCGGAATCGCCGTCGCGTGCGGGCTTGCCCGCGCCGGCGTGCGCCTTCTCGCCGCGGGCGAGATGGGCATCGGCAACACGACCACCTCGGCGGCGGTGGCCGCAGTGCTCATCCGGGCGGACGCGCGGAGCCTCGTCGGGCGCGGCGCGGGGCTCTCGGACGCCTCGCTCGCGCGCAAGCGCGACGTGGTCGAGCGCGCTATCGACGCGAACTCGCCCGATCCCGCCGACCCGATCGACGTGCTCTCGAAGGTGGGCGGCTTCGACATCGCGGCGATGTGCGGCTTCTACCTGGGGGCCGCGGCCTCGAAGGCGCCGGCGCTCCTCGACGGGGTCATATCCTGCACGGCGGCTCTGTGCGCGGCGCGCCTGTGCCCCAACGCCTTGGGCTACCTCGTGGGCACCCACGCATCAAGCGAACCCGCAAGCCAGGAGCTCCTTCTCGAGCTCGGCATAAAGGCACCCCTCGACGCAGGCATGCACTTGGGCGAGGGCGCGGGCGCCATGGCGTATCTGCCCCTTCTGGATTCGGCGCTGCGCGTATACCGGGATGGGAAGACGTTCACGGCGACTGGCATGGCTGCTTACGAGCATTTCGAGGCCGTGAAATGACGGTGACGCTCGTTATCGGCGCCGCCGCGAGCGGCAAGAGCGCCTACGCCGAGTCTCTGTGCCTCGGGCACGACGGCCCCCGCGTGTACCTGGCAACGATGGAGCCCTTCGGGGAAGAGGGCACCCGCCGCATCGCGCGCCATCGGGCGCTGCGCGAGGGCAAGGGGTTTTCCACCCTCGAGCGCACGCGTGACGTGGGCACCGCAGTGCCCGAGCTTCCGCGCGGCTGCACGCTTCTTTTGGAAGACGTGGGCAACCTGGTTGCGAACGAGCTTTTCGCGGAAGGCGGCTTGTCCCCGCGTGACCCTGACGCTGTGGCGCGCGAGGTGCTCGGAGGCATCGAACGGCTCGCTCAGGCCGCTGCGTATACGGTGGTGGTCACCGTCGACGTGTTCGCCGATGAGATGCGCTACGATGAGGGGACCGAGGCATGGAGGCGCGCGCTCGCGCGCGTGAACGCGGGCGTGGCGGCGCTGGCCGACCGCGCAGTCGAGGTGGTATGCGGGATTCCCGTGTGGATGAAAGGTGAAGGACCTACAAGGTGAAGATAGCAGAGGCAATCGGCGCGGCGTTCGGAACGTTCTCGCGCATCCCCGTCCCGAAATCGGCCTGGACCGATTTCGGGTCAACCCATGCGCTTGCCGCGTTTCCCCTGGTGGGCCTTGCGGAAGGGTTCCTCATGACGGCGTGGGGACACGTTGCGAACCTGCTCGGCGTGCCCGCGACCATCGTCGCGGCCGTGCTCGTGGCGCTGCCTGTGGCGGTGACGGGAGGCATCCACCTAGACGGGCTCTGCGACACCTCCGATGCGCTTGCAAGTTGGGCCCCGCGCGAGCGAAAGCTCGAGATCATGCACGACCCGCGGGCGGGCGCCTTCGGGGTCATCGGTGTTGTTGTGTACCTTATTCTGCAGTTTTCCCTGTTCACCGCGCTGCCGCTTACGGCGGGGGCGTTCCTCGCGCTTCTGTGCTCGCTCGTGTTCTCCCGCTCGCTTTCGGGGCTCGCCGTTGAATGCTGGCCTGCCGCGCGTGCGGACGGCATGGCCGCGGGGCTCTCGCCTGCTAAGAAGCACGCGGCGATCGTCGTGCCGCTTTGCGCTTTCGCTGCGGCTTCGGCTGCAGGGATGGTCGCGTGCGCTCAGGCCGTCGGCGCCCTTATGGCGGTGGCGGGGCTTTTGGCGCTCGCGTGGTACCGCCATGTTGCCCTGTCCCGCTTCGGCGGGGTGACGGGGGATTTGGCCGGATGGTTTCTGCAATGGGCCGAGCTCGCGATGCTTGCCATGCTGGTGGCGGGGGGCATGCTCCTATGATGCTCGTGGTAGGTGGCGCGCATTCGGGGAAGAGGACCTTCGTGCGCGAAAAGCTCGGGTTCGCGGCGGACGATTTCGTCGACGCGGCGCAGTTTGCGGAGGGCGGCGTGCCCGCGGCTTTTGCCGGCCGTGTCGCTTACTGTGCTGAGGAACTCGTACGCGCGCTCGACGCTGACCGGGCGCTCGAGCGGCTGATCGGCTTCGACGTAGTGATTCTGTCCTTGGTCGGCTCGGGGGTCGTCCCTATGCGTGCGGAAGACGCCCAATGGCGCGAGCGCGCGGGGCGCCTGGGATGCGCGCTCGCTGCGCGCGCCGACGTCGTCGTGCGCATGACGTGCGGGATTCCCCAGGTCATCAAGGGAAATCTTGATGATGCGCCTCGAGGGACGCAGGGCGCGGGCGCGCCTTTGGAAGTCGTCTTCGTGCGCCATGGTGCCACGGCGGGCACGGAAGACCATCGCTACAGCGGGGCGGGCACCGACGAGCCCCTGTCGAGCGCGGGCGAGCGCGCTTTGCGCGACCTCGCGTGCGATCGTGACGTGTTCCGTGTTATCACGAGCGGCATGGCCCGCACCGACCAGACGGCGCGCATCCTCTTCCCGAACGCGGAGCTTATGGCGTGCCCCGGTCTGCGCGAGATGGATTTCGGCGACTTCGAGGGACGAAGCGCCGCCGAGCTTAAAGAGGATGCGCGCTACCGCGCCTGGGTAGACTCCTGGTGCGAGACGCGCTGCCCGCATGGCGAGGGCAAGAGCGATTTCACCCGCCGCGTCGTCGCGGCGTTTCGGGAGGCGTGCAAATCGGAGCGTGCCCAGGGGAGTGGGCGCGCCGTCTTCGTCGTTCACGCGGGTACCGTGAAAGCGCTGCTCTCCGAGTTAGCTGTCCCGAAAATTGGATACTTCGACGTGCATACCGAGCCGGGCGGCGCATGGGCCGCCACCTGGGATGGGCGCTGCCTTCGCGAC
Organism: Collinsella sp. AM16-21; assembly: GCF_003471905.1. Taxonomy (NCBI): domain Bacteria; kingdom Bacillati; phylum Actinomycetota; class Coriobacteriia; order Coriobacteriales; family Coriobacteriaceae; genus Collinsella; species Collinsella sp. AM16-21. The sequence continues at coordinate 51,259 of NZ_QRKJ01000004.1, read as the reverse complement.
GTTCGTCCCGCTTCGGGGGGCGATGCCCGGTGATGACGATTCTTGCCGTCGCCGCCGGGTTCGCGGCCGACCTTGCCTTCGGCGACCCGCGCTGGCTTCCCCATCCCGTCGTCGCCATGGGGCGCGCGATCACGTGGGCCGAAGGCCGCCTGCGGGGCGCATTCCCGCAAACGTCCGCGGGCACGCGCGCCGCAGGTCTTGTGCTCGCCGTGGCGCTTCCGCTTGCGTGTGGGCTTTTGACCTGGGGCATCCTGTATCTTTGCGGCATGGTTCACTCCGGCTTGCGCTTCGTTGCCGAGGCATGGGCGAGCTATCAGATTCTCGCGACATGCGAGCTGCGCCGCCAGAGCCTGGCCGTGGCCCGCGCGTTCTCGAAGGGCGGCCTTGTCGCGGCGCGCGAAGCCGTCGGGCTCATCGTGGGACGCGACACGTCTGTTCTCGACGAGCACGGCGTCGCACGTGCCGCCGTGGAAACGGTGGCGGAGAACGCGAGCGACGGCGTCATCGCGCCGCTTTTCTACCTTATGATCGGGGGTGCGCCCTTGGGCATGGCGTACAAGGCGGTGAATACGCTCGACAGCATGGTGGGCTACAAAAACGAGCGCTACATCGACTTCGGCTGCGCCTCGGCGCGCCTCGACGATGCGGCGAACTGGATTCCCGCGCGCTTATCGGCCCTGCTCATGATCGCCGTGTGCCCGATCGTCGGGCTCGACGCGCGCGGGGCGGCGCGCATCTGGCGCCGCGACAGGCGTCGCCATGCGAGCCCGAACGCGGCGCAGACCGAGTCGGCGTGCGCGGGCGCGCTCGGGCTGCGCCTGGCAGGACCCGCGGTGTATTTCGGCAAGCTCGTTGAGAAACCGACGATAGGCGACGCGTCCCGCGAAATCGAGTGGGGCGACATCGCCCGGGCGACAAGGCTCATGCTCGCCGCGTCCGTATGCGCGCTTGTCGTCTTCGGTGCTGCGCGCGCGGCGGTCGTGCTCGCCGTGGGGGCGATGGCATGAGGGAAGACCACGTCGCGCCCCGGGCTGCCGGGGGAATCCTGCGTGCCCGTGCGCATGGGGGTAGCACGCAATCGCTCGGCATCGCTTGCAAAGGGGGCGCCTCCGACCTCATTGACTTCTCGGTGAACGTGAATCCGGCAGGCCCCTCGCCGCGCGCCGTCGCCGCAGCTTGCAAGGCGCTTTCTCGAATCGACGCCTACCCCGATAGGGAAAGCCTCGCCCTCGTTCGCGCCCTAGCGCGCGCCCAGGGCATTCCCGAAGATACTATCGTCTGCGGCGCGGGCGCGTCCGACATCATCTGGCGGCTCGCCGCGGCGGTGCGCCCGAAACGCATCGTCGTGTGCGCGCCGACGTTCTCTGAATATGCGGAGGCGGCATCGTACTACGGCGCATGCGTGCAGGAGTTCCCGCTCTCCGAAGCGGACGACTTCGACGTGCCCGCCTCCTTCGCCCGCGCGATCGAGGGGCCGGGAGACGTGGCGTACCTCTGCAATCCGAACAACCCGACGGGGCGTCTCGTCGACCCCAGCGTGATCGATGCCGCGGCTTGCCGCTGCGAGCAGGTGGGCGCGCTGCTCGTCGTGGACGAGTGCTTCCTCGGATTTGCGCTCGACGCCCGCGAAAGGAGCGTGGCCGCACGCGCCGCGTGTTCGCGCCATGTGGCCGTGCTCTCCGCGTTCACCAAGCTCTACGGAATGGCGGGCTTGCGGCTGGGATATCTGATCAGCGGAAACGCCCAACTCATCGAGGGGATTCGCCGGGCGGGGCAGGCGTGGCCCGTCTCCTCGGTCGCCGAGGCCGCGGGCATCGCCGCCCTGGAAGACGTTGAATACGTCTCGCGCACGCGCGATGTATTGGCGGGTGAGCGAGCGTGGCTTTCCCACGAGCTCTCCTCGCTCGGGCTTTCCGTCGTGCCATCGGATGCGAACTTCCTTTTAGTCCGCACGCCGGCGAAAGACATCCCCGAGCGCCTGTATAAACAGGGGGTTTTGGTCCGCACGTGCGACTCGTTTTCGGTACTGTCCCGTTTCTGGTGCCGCGTCGCGGTGCGCACGCGCAAGGAGAATGCCCGGCTTGCGATGGCGTTCAGCCGCGCACTTCGGGCGGAAGGTGCATCGGACGAAGGCCAACCCGACGAACGGGGCGGCGCTTCTTGCAGCGGCGCTATGGCGGGCGCGGATGGCCGAGGCTCGGCGAAGGAGGTCGATACCCGTGGGTAGGGCGAAGCCCATCATGATCCAGGGCACCATGTCGAACGCGGGGAAGAGCCTGCTTGCGGCGGGGCTGTGCCGTGTGCTTTCGCAGGACGGCCTGCGCGTGACTCCCTTCAAGAGCCAGAACATGGCGCTCAACAGCGGTGTCACGGCCGACGGGCTCGAGATGGGGCGCGCCCAGATCATGCAGGCCGAGGCGTGCGGCATCGCGCCCGACGTGCGCATGAACCCCATCCTGCTCAAGCCCGAAAGCGGCCACCGAAGCCAGCTCATCGTGGCCGGCAAGGCGCAGGGAGCCTTCGCTGCGAGGGACTACTTCGCGCGAAAGAAGGCGCTCATGCCGCAGATTTTGGAGGCGTTCGATTCGCTCGCGGAGGAAAACGACGTCATCGTCATCGAGGGCGCCGGCAGCCCCGCCGAAATCAACCTTTCCGAAAACGACATCGTCAACATGGGGCTCGCGCGCGCCGTGTCCTCCCCCGTGCTGCTCGCGGGCGACATCGACCCAGGCGGGGTGTTTGCCCAGCTCTACGGCACGGTCGCGCTCCTTGCGCCCGAGGACCGCGCGCTTTTGCGGGGGCTTGTGGTGAACAAGTTCCGCGGCGATGTGGAAATCCTGCGCCCGGGTTTGGCCCCGCTCGAGAAGATGTGCGGGGTTCCCGTCGTGGGGGTCGTGCCGTATCTTACGCTCGACCTGGACGACGAGGACTCGCTCGCGCCGCGCCTATCTGCCCGCGAGGCGCGCGGCGTCATCGACGTCGCCGTCGTGCGCCTTCCGCATTTGTCGAACTTCACCGACTTCGACCCGCTTTCGCGCGTGCCCGGCGTGGGCGTGCGCTACGTTTCCTCGACGACCGATCTGGGCCGACCCGACCTGGTGGTGCTTCCCGGCTCGAAAACTACGCTCGACGACGCGCGCTGGCTTGCGGCTAGCGGCATCGGAGCCTGTGTACGCGCGCTTTCGGGCGCGGGCACGCCGGTGCTCGGCATATGCGGAGGCTACCAGCTTTTGGGAGACGAGCTTTCCGACCCGCACGGCAGGGAAGGCGCTGGCACCGCGCGCGGGCTCGGGCTCATCCCTGCAAGTACGGTGTTCAAGGAGGAAAAGCGCCTCGCCCAGTCGGAGCTGCGCATCACGGGCGCCCAAGGCGCGTTCTCGGCGTGGAACGGCATGACGGCGCGCGGGTACGAGATTCACGACGGCGAAACGACCGTCTCCTGCGCCCCTGCGGGCACAATTGGCGGCAAACCAGAAGGCGCGGCCTGCGGAAACGTGTTCGGAACCTATCTCCACGGCCTGTTCGACGAACCGGGGGTGGCGCTCGCCCTCGCGCGCTCACTCGCGCGCATGCGCGGCCTGCCCGAGAACGTCGTGGGTGCTGCGGGCGCGGCGTCCGCGGCCGATCACCGTGCGCGCGAGTTCGACCGCCTGGCCGACGTCGTGCGCGGGGCGCTCGACATGGAGTATGTCTACCGCATTATCGAGGAGGGCGTATGATCCACGTGTATCATGGCGACGGCAAAGGCAAGACCACGGCGGCGATGGGCCTCGCCCTTCGCATGATCGCCGCAGGCCGCCGCGTCGTCGTCGTGCAGTTCCTGAAAGACGGCGAAAGCGGGGAGGTGCGCCTGCTCGCTGAGCATTTCGGCGTGCCCGTGTTCGCGGGGAAGGCGTCGGACAAGTTTACCTGGTCGATGACGTCGGAAGAACTTGCCGCGACGTGCGAGCTGCACGATGGGAACCTCGCTTCCGCGCTCGCCGAGCTCGAGGGCGCGCAAGAGGGACTGCTCGTGCTCGACGAGGCGCTCGACGCGCTTTCGAAGGGGCTTGTCGACGAGGCGCTCGTGGACCGCGCGCTCGATATGTCCGCGCGCGGCGTCGAAGTAGCGCTCACCGGGCGCGCGCCTTCCCGCAAGATCGTGGAGAAGGCCGACTACATAACCGAGATGCGGTGCGAGAAACATCCCTACGAGCAGGGGATATGTGCAAGGGAAGGAGTGGAGTACTAGTTGGATTCCAAGGAGATGGCGCCCGGCGACATCGAGCGGCGCAGCTTCGAGATTATCACCGAAGAGCTCAGCGGCCGCACGTTCCTGCCGCTCGAAGAGCCCGTCGTGAAGCGCGTCATCCACACCACTGCCGACTTCTCGTACGCCGATTCCCTCGTGTTCACCCATGACGCCGCGCACTGTGCGCTCGACGCACTGCGCGCAGGGGCCACGGTGCTCACCGACACGAACATGGCGCTCGCAGGCATTAGCAAGCCCGCGCTCGCGAAGCTCGGCTGCAAGGCCGTGTGCTACATGGCCGACCCTGATGTCGCCGCGGCTGCGCGCGCCGCGGGCACGACTCGCGCCGTTGCGAGCATGGACAAAGCTTGCGGCATCGAGGGTCCGCTCATCGTGGCCGTCGGCAACGCTCCCACAGCACTTCTGCGCCTCGCCGAGCTCATGGACGCGGGGAAGATCGCGCCCGCGCTCGTCGTTGGGGTGCCGGTCGGGTTTGTGAACGTGGTCGAGGCGAAAGAGGAGCTACTCGCGCGACGCGTGCCGGCCATCGTCGCGAGGGGTCGCAAGGGCGGCTCGACCGTGGCGGCCGCCATTATGAACGCGCTACTCTACCAGATCACGCGCACAGGCGGCCCGAAGTGACGGCGCTGCGCATCTTCGCCGGGACCACCGAGGGCCGCCTTCTGTGCGAATGGGCGAGCGGGGTGGGCATCCCCGCTCGTGCCTACGCGGCAACTGAGTACGGAGGCGAGCTTTTGGGCGAGCTTCCGGGCATCGAGGTGCATGCGGGCAGGCTCGACGAGGCCGACATGGAGCGCGAGCTTTCCGGCGCGCGCATCGTCGTCGACGCCACGCACCCCTTCGCTACGCTCGCAAGCGGCAACATCCGGGCCGCTTCGCTCGCCGCGGGTGCACGATGCCTGCGCCTTGCGCGCCCGGTCGAGGCGCTGCCCAAAGGCATCGTGTCGGTCGCGTCGATCGCCTGCGCGGCGCGCTTTCTCTCCGAGAACCCGGGTCGCGCGCTTCTCACGACGGGGAGCAAGGAGCTTGCTCCCTACACGCGCGTCGCCGATTTCGCGGAGCGCTTCTTCGTGCGTGTGCTCCCGCTGCCCGGTGCTATAACGAAGTGCATCGACGCGGGGTTTTCGCCGTCGCACGTCATCGGCATGCAGGGGCCCTTCACCCGCGAGCTCAACGAGGCGATGCTTCGGCAGGTGGGCGCCCAGTGGCTTGTGACCAAGGACTCGGGAACCGTAGGCGGCACGGCCGAGAAGCTCGCCTCCGCGCGCAACGTGGGAGCGCGCTGCATCGTGGTCACCCGTCCCGCCGAGGGAGGCGGGGCCCTTTCGCTTCGGGAAGTGGAAGACGCGCTCTTACGGGAGTTCGCGCGCTAGGCGCTTGCCGCGCCTGCGCGCCCTCCCGCCCGCGAGGAGGAGCGTCCCGAGCAAGCTCGACCCGTACAAGCCCGTCATCCATCAATAGCTCGAGGACGACGCCCAGAACTGGCGCTAACAGCCCTTCAATAAGTTGCGGTGAAATAGTGTCTGTTTTTGCTGCTAGATAGTATATTCAGTCCCTAATTCACCGCAACTTGTTGGTGGTGGCTTACTGGTAGCTGGTGGTGGCTTACTGGTAGCGTAGGCACTCCACCGGGTTGAGCTTTGCCGCGCGGCGAGCGGGGTAGAAGCCAAAGATTACGCCGATGCCGACGGAGACGCCGAAGGCCAGCAGCACCGTGGCGATTGAAAAGCTCGGTGTGATCTGCCCACTGGCACCGAGCTCGTTGAGAACCCCTGATCCTGCGGCAAACATCGCGAGGCCCCAGGCCAGCAGATAGCCAATCAGGACACCCAGCAGGCCACCGGTGACGCACAGCGCCGAGGACTCGGCCAAAAACTGCGCGGTGATATCGCGGCGACTGGCGCCCAAGGCACGGCGAATACCGATCTCGCGGATGCGCTCAGTCACGTTGGTAAGCATCATATTCATAATGCCGATTCCGCCGACAAGCAGTGAGATACTGGCGACAGCGCCCATGATGAGCGAGAAGGCGCCCATAAACGAGTTGAGTGCATCGATGGCGCTTTTCATGGAGGTCGCCGATACGCTGTCGTACTCATCATCCTCCGAGATGCCCTTCATCGCGCGCACCTTAGACTCGATGGTCTTGCAGAGCTCGTCCATGTCTGTGCCCTCGGCGGCAAGTGCCGTCACGCTGGGGAATGAAGGATTCTCGTCGCCAAACAGGCCGGAGATGGTTTCGCGTGGCATATACAGCGTGAGCGAGCCCATGGAGTCGCTGCCGCCATCAATCACGCCTACAATCTGCACCTCGCCGTTGGACACCTTGATGGTTTTCCCCAGTGCGTCCTGTTCGTTGCCGTAAAGCTGATCGGCGCCGCCGCGGCTGATGAGCGCCACGCGCGAGCCTGATTGAGACTCTGCCTGTGAATAGACACGTCCTGCAACGAGCTTGCTGGCACCCACGGCGTCGAGCATGTCGCTGTCGACACCCTGTGCCATGACGGTATAGCTTTTATCGCCAGACTTGTACTCGGTATACGCGCTGTCGACAATGCCGATCTGCTCTATCTGCGGCACCAGTTTTTGTAGCTTCTCGATATCCGACTCCGTGAGTTCTTGGGACGAATAGATCTGCACCATGCGGGCTGCATTGAGCCCCAAGCTGTTGACCAGGCTGTTTTGTATGCCGCCGATGAGCGAAGTCATGGCGATGACCGATGCGATGCCGATGACAATGCCCAGGATGGTGAGCAGGCTGCGCCCCTTGTTGGCCTCGAGCGAGTGAAGTGCTTCCTGGATGAGATCGCGGGCGCTCATGCCACCACTCCTTTCGGCGGGTTGGCGGAGGCGGAAATCATGGGCAGGCTATCTACGGCGCTGCGCAGGGTCCGCGGTGTATGTGGAATATACGCGCCGTCGTGTATACGACCGTCGCGGATGGTCATGGCACGGTCGGCCTCGGCGGCAATGCCGGGGTCGTGTGTGATAAGCACGATGGTTTTGCCACGCTCCTGGAGCTTATGGAAGGTCTCCATCACAAGCGCTCCGGTTGCGGAGTCCAGGTTTCCCGTCGGCTCGTCAGCCAAAATGATGGGCGGATCGTTGACGAGGGCGCGTGCGATGGCGACACGCTGCATCTGGCCGCCCGAGAGCTCGGATATGCGGTGGTCCCAATGGTCGACGGGCAGCGTGACGGCCTGCAGCGCGTGCACGGCGCGCATTTCGCGCTGGCTACGGGGTACGTTGGTGTAGGCCAGCGGCAGCATGACGTTTTCGATAACCGACAGGCGCGGCAGCAGGTTGAAGCTCTGAAAGACAAAGCCAATGCTCAGGGCGCGAACTTCGGTGAGCTCGTCATCGTCAAGCTCGGCCACGTTGAGCCCTTGCAGGTAGTAGTCGCCCGCCGTCGGCTTATCCAGGCAGCCTAGGATGTTCATGAGCGTCGACTTGCCCGAGCCCGAGGGGCCGGTAATGGCGACGAACTCGCCGGGATCTACCGCTAGGCTCACGTTGTGCAAGATGTGGGCGCAACCCGCTTCGCTCTCAAAAATGCGGTGCACGTTGCGGATGTCGATGACGGGACGCATTACATACCCTCGTCGGCAGACATACTGCCCGAATCCGCGCTGTAGCCGCCGTCAGCCGTTGCGCCCGCTCCGGTGTCCATGACGAGGGTGTCACCGTCGCGCAGTTTGGTTGTGGGCACGCCAGGATTGATTTCGTTGCCCTGGTCGTCGCGCTTGATCTGTGTCTTGCCGACTACGGCTTCGTTGTCGTTTTGCGTCACGACGGTCACCTTCACGCGGCGCGTCTTCTTGCCTTCCGAATCGGTGGCCAGATTGACGTAATAGTGCTCGCCATCTTCGGTCATCAGCGCCATGGTCGGCACCATAACCACGTCGTCGAGCTTCTCGGTCACTACCGAGACCTCGGCAGTCATACCCGGCTTAAGGCGACTGTCGGGTGCTTCGATGAGGATGTCGACGTTAAAGGTCACGCTGCCGCCGCTACCGGAGCCGGAGTCAGAGTTTGCCACCGAGGCGATAGCCGTGACGGTGCCCTGGCTCACGATATCGGGAAACGCGGGATAGGTCACGTTGGCGCTTTGGCCCACGGCAATTTTGGCGATATCCTTTTCGCCCACCTGAACCGTCACCTTCATCTTGGACAGGTCGGCGATCTGCATGCACTGCTTGCCGCCGCTCGTATCGCTTTCGCCCATGATCATTCCGCCTGTTACCGTGGCGCCGACCTTGGCGTTGAGCTCCACGATGCTGCCCGAGCTCGGGGCCGTGACCGTACGGCTGGCGGCCTTGGCGTTCGCCTGATCGAGGTTTGCCTGGGCCGATGCGAGGCTGCGCTGCGCGGCCGATACAGCGTTCGTGTCCGCTGATGCGGCGGAGATGCCAGCCGCTGCGGAAGCTCCATCGACGTCCGTCGTTGGGGTGGCCTGCGCGGCAGCTGCGGCTTTCTGCGCGTTGGCGAGGTCTTCCTGAGCGGCTGCTACTGCACGCTGCGCCTCGGCAACGTTGCGATCGAGCTCGTCGTTTTTAATGGTCATGAGCACGTCGCCCTCGTTGACGGATTGGCCTGCCTGCACGTTGATCGAATCGACCGTGCCGTCGACAGAAGGGGAGACCACTGAGGACGAAATGGGTTTGAGCTGGCCTTTCGCCTCGACCGTTGTGGTAAACGTGCCCTCGGTCACCATGTCGGTCACAGGCCCGCTAGCGCCCTGCGGCTGCGCATTGATAACTAGGGTTGCGACAATTGCAATGAGCGCGATGACACCCACGATGCCGGCGGCAATGCCGCGTCGAATCAGCTTTTTGCGTCGACGTTCGGCACGCTTTGCCTTGAGCTTTGCATAGGCTTCTTCATCGGAGATATCGGTCGAATCGTCGAGACTCGTTTGGGGCTGCTTGGTGTCTGCAGCGCTGATAATCGGCAGGGTCTCGGTGGCATCTTGGGGCATGCGATCGGAATCGTTAGGACCCGGATTGATCGTGGGGACCTTGGACATAGCGTCTCCTTTATCGATATGGCTCTGATAAGTATATACGCCCGTCGCGATAGGCGGGCGTATAGAAGTTGCGGATGACGGTACTGTAAGTTTTGTCGCCGTGCTGTTTACTTGTTGTAGACGTTAGCTGCGTTACGAGTGCACGACCACGCAGAGGCCGACTTTGATGCGCTCGTGGAGCGACTTGGCATCGGCCAGACGCAGGTTGATACAACCGTGGCTACCGCACCACTTGTACGATTCGGCGTTATCGAAACTCGAATCGTTTTGCCAGGTGGCGTCGTGGAATCCGACCATATTGCCCTCGAACGGCATCCAGTAGCTTACCGGGCTCTCGTATTTGGGCTTGCCGGTCTCGGGGTCCTTGGCACCGATGAGCTTGCTTGCGCCGTCGTTGCTGTTGATCTGCCACACGCCCTCCGGGGTGGCGTCTTCGCCCGGTTTGCCGGAAATAATGTTGGCCTCCCACACGATATTGCCGTTCTCGTCGTAGTAGCGCGCGTGCTGCTCGGACAGGTCGACGTCGATATAGGCCTTCCAATCGGGCTCGCCCTTGGCGGTAAACGTGTCGGCCTTCTTGGAGTACGAAATCTCGATATCGCCGGTCTGCTTGTTATTGATAGCGTCCTCGACCTGCTTGGCGAGTGTGTCGCTGTCGATGGACCAGCCAAAGTCGCCGCCCTCGACAGCGCACTGCTTGCCGTCGGCGCGTGTCCACCAGCGGGTGGATCCCACGGTGTTAAAGCCGTTAGCGAGCTCGGCGGCCCAGCTGCCGATCTGCGACGTATCGAGCGTGGGGTTGGCCGGATCGGCAAAGCTGATCCACTGCAGCACCGAGCTGCCGTCCACTTTACCGGCATCATTGCCGTTGAGCTTAAGGGTCACGTTGACGCCCAGGAAGTTGTTGGCGGCATCGCATGCAGCCTGAATCTGGTCGTTGGTGAGGGTGCCGTTGAGCGGTTCGTAGGCGTCGTTGCCGATCTTGGTGATATCGACGTTCTCGATGAGCGACGCGAGCTCGATCTCGGCATATTTGATGACATGCTCGCGGTTGAGCTTCTCGTTGGAACGGGCCTTCTCAACGGTGAACTTGCCGGCCTTCTCATCATAGGAGCTGGTGGCCTCGAAGGTGCCCGAGCGGCCCTCGTTGAACTCGTCGATGGCGCTGCCCAGGTCCTCCTCAAACTGCTTTTGGTCAAAGGCATCGGAGAGCATGGACAGGTCGACGTCCTGGTCCAAGTCGACCGAGCCGTTCTTGGTGGCGCTAACGGTTTTACCGCCGAGCGACGCGATGAGGCGCGATGGCCACAACAGCGGCTCGTTTTTGCTGATAATCTCGTGGGCGGCTTCCTCGCCATCGACGATGGGCTCGTCGGACTCGGGCTGGTAGGTCCAGCTAAAGTCATAGCCCGACACGGTGAGCTTGTAGTGCTTCCATGCCGAGTTGACCTTGGTGGCTGCCGAAGATGCGTTAGAGAGCGAGATGTCGACGCCGGCGATGGTAGTGTTGGGGTAAGCGACCTGCGAGAACGCCACGACGCCTACGATATAGACAATGACGATAAGACCCAGAACGACAAAGAGCGTCGTCTTTTTGCCCGACTTATTGTTCTCGGCGGGTTTGCGTGCGGGGCCGCGATCGCCTCGAGCGTGCGTGGGGGGCTGCTTGGGCGCATTGCCATTTGTCTGGCGCTGCTGATGCTGCTTGTTCGGATGTTGGGAAACGTTTGCCGCACCTCGCTGCTGACCGCGGCTCGGCGCGATAGGACGCGGCGATTGAACGCCGCCGGTGTGCCTGCTCGGCTGCTGCGGATCGGGAATCAGTTGAGTTCGATCGTTTTGCGACATCGTATGCATATCCTTCGAATTTCGCCTTGCGGCTCATCGTGTTTTTACTGGGCTTGCATTATAGCGATTACCTAGTTGTTTGTGGTATGGAAACGGTGGCATTCAAAAGAGGTGGGACATTTGTCCCACCTTCGAGTCTTTCTTTGTCGCTATCCGCACACACCGCATTTTGCACAGGCCGAAAGTGCGGCCGGAGCCTGCGCGATGCCACCCTTTGCCGTCTCGCGCAGCGTGGCCGGCAACGCGTGGCCCACGGAGAGCATGACGTGCGCCATCTGGTCAAACGGCACCAGGCTCTTGATACCGGCAAGTGCAAGCTGCGCCGAGCTAAAGGCGGCTGCCACGCCGATGGCGTTGCGGTTTTGGCAGGGTACCTCCACGAGGCCACCGACGGGGTCACAAACGAGGCCCAGCAAGTTACTCAGCGCGATGGAACTGGCGTCGAGCGCCTGCCCGGGCGTGCCGCCGAGCATCTGCACCAGCGCGGCGGCTGCCATGGCGGCCGCACTTCCTACCTCAGCCTGGCAGCCGCCCTCGGCACCGGCGACGCAGGCGCTCGTGGTGAGGTTGAGGCCGATGGCGGCTGCGCAGTAGAGCGCGTCCATGACCTGCTCGTCGTCGAGCTGAAGGTGATCGGCGAGCGCCAGCACGCAGCCGGGCACGACACCCGCGGAGCCTGCCGTGGGAGCGGCGACGATCACTCCCATCGTGGCGGAGCGCTCGAGCACGGCCATCGCGCGGGCCACGGCGTCGGTTTGAACGGTGCCCATCAGGCTCGTGCTCAAATCGTTGCGGCCGGTGGCATCGACGAGTTTTGCCTCGCCGCCGATAAGCCCGCCGAGCGATCGTTGCGGATTGACGATGGGGGTCGTGGTCTCCTCGCGCATGACGTCGAGCACGCGGCGCATGGCGGCGACGGCGTGGGCCTCGCCGGTCAGACGCGCCTCGCGCACGGCCATAACGGCGCCGATATTCAGGCCGAGCTCGGCGCACGCATCGAGCAGCTGCTCGCCGTCGTCGAAGATTTCCTTTGCCGAGACGCCGGGGGAGAGCGACGAGGCAGAACCGGGGAGCTCGATAAAGGTCGCGTAATCGACATTGTCGAGCTTACGCAGCATCGGGACAACAGTGTCGTCGGGCGCGCCGTCGGTCTCAAAGACGGAGTAGGCCCGTCCGCCCACTTCGGTGCGGTAGGTGCGGCAGAAGGCGATGTTCACGTGTGCGTAGGCGAGCAGGTTGGTGAGCGCGGCGAGCACGCCGGGGACGTCCTTGTGCGCCACGAAGAGCGTTGAGTACATGCCCGAGATGTCAACGCCGACGCCGTTAATGCGGCTGATGCGCATCTTGCCGCCGCCCAGGCTCTCACCGCGGACCTGTGCCGTGGCGCCCGTGTCGTCGACCATGTCAATGTCGACGGTGTTGGGGTGGATGGAGGCGTCGTCGCCCTTGATGTCAAAGTGATATTCGAGGCCCTGCTCGCTTGCGAGGTCGAAGGCCTGCTTGATGTTCTCGTCGTCGGTGTCGAGGCCCAGGATGCCCGCGACGAGCGCACGATCGGTGCCGTGGCCGCGGTAGGTGTGGGCGAAGGAGTTCCACAGGCCAAAGGTGACTTTGGTGATGCGGCCTTCCAGCAGGCTGGCGGCAACTTGGGCGCAGCGCAGGGCGCCGGCGGTGTGCGATGAGCTGGGGCCGACCATGACGGGGCCCAAGATCTCGAATGCCGAGGTCGTAGCTAGTGTTTGTGGCTTGCCTGCCATATGCGCTCCTGTTCTATCCCATCGTCCCGAGGGGCGGGGCATAAGGTCGCCTGCTCGGACAGTCCTGACTCGCACGGAGAGCACATTAAGTGCTCTCCGGCTCGTGCGGAACTCGCGATCAACCTTATGCCCCGCCCCTCGGGACTAAGGATACATGGTTGGAGTGCCCGTGCTGCAAAATTCATTAGCTAGTGACGCAGCGTTGGCTCATATCGAAACATCTTCACTACCGGATAAATAAAAAAGAAGTACCGCTTGGGGGCGGTACTTCTTTTGAAAGCGTGTGCGTGTTGTGACCTTGGTGGTTCCCAATTACAGTCCGCGGGCTGCTTTGAGTTCTTCGACTCGGTCGGTCTTCTCCCAGGTAAAGTCGGCGTCTTCGCGGCCGAAGTGGCCGTAGGCTGCCGTCTTCTCGTAGATCGGTCGACGCAGGTCCAGGTCGCGGATGATCGCGCCCGGGCGCAGGTCGAAGGTCTTCTCGACGGCCTCGACGATCTTGTCCTCGGCAACATGCGCGGTACCGAAGGTGTCGACCATGATTGAGAGGGGCTTGGAAACGCCGATGGCGTAGGCAAGCTCGACTTCGCAGCGGTCGGCCAGACCGGCGGCGACCACGTTCTTGGCGACCCAGCGCGCGGCATACGCGGCGGAGCGGTCAACCTTGGTGCAGTCCTTGCCGCTAAAGGCGCCGCCGCCGTGACGGCCGTAGCCGCCGTAGGTGTCGACGATGATCTTGCGGCCGGTGAGGCCCGTGTCGCCCATGGGGCCGCCCACGACAAAGCGACCGGTGGGGTTCACGTAGATGTCCGCGTTGTCCCACGGCATGTTCTCGGCGGCCATGACCGGGGTGATGACGTGTTCGATGAGGTCGGCCTTGATCTTGCCCATGTCCTCAATCTCGGCGGCGTGCTGCGTGGAGATGACGATGGTCGTGACCTCCACGGGCTTACCTTCCTCGTAGCGCACCGTGACCTGGGTCTTGCCGTCGGGGCGCAGGTAGGGCAGGGTTCCGTCATGGCGCACGGCAGCCAGGCGCTCGGCCAGGCGGCTTGCCAGGTAGTGCGGCATGGGCATGAGGGTCTTGGTCTCGTTGGAGGCATAACCGAACATCATGCCCTGGTCGCCGGCGCCGATCAGGTCGATCGGGTCGGTGGTAGCGCCGGTCTGGGTCTCGAAGGACTCGTCAACGCCCTGGGCGATATCGGGCGACTGCTCGTGGATGAGGCTCATAACGCCGCAGGTGTCGCAGTCAAAACCGAACTTGGCGCGGTTGTAGCCAATGCGGCGGATGACGCCGCGGGCGATTTCCTGTACGTCGACGTAGGCCTGGGTGCGAATCTCGCCGGCGACGATGACGGTGCCGGTGGTCACGAGGGTCTCGCAGGCGCAGCGGACGTTCTCCACGTTGGCGGGCACGCCGTTGGGCGCAATATAGCCCTGCTCCTGGAGCTCTATTTCTTTGGCGAGGATTGCGTCGAGTACGGCGTCGCTGATCTGGTCAGCGATCTTATCGGGATGACCCTCGGTCACCGATTCCGACGTAAACACAAACGATCCGTGTTGGGGCGGGATGGAACGAAGCTCTTCTGACATGATTGTCCTTTCAAAAACGTGTCCCGGCGACCGTTACCATTCCGCCGGGCTCTGTATGCAAGGGCACATGATATCGCGTTAATCGAATATTCACACCCTTTCCGCACCTACTCATTGGGGACAGACTTAAATGAGCAGCCTTGCCTAAGTGCCGACAGGTTGCCCAAAGATTGGTCATTTAAGTCTGTCCCCAATGACTGGGTCGGTGCCCTTTGTGCGGAGGTGGGCATTGCTGCTTTATACTGGTGCGGTTAGACATCCATCCTGCAATCGAGGAGATTTCCATGGCATCAGACGTTCGCGTCCGCTTTGCACCCTCACCGACGGGCAAGCTGCACATCGGCGGCGCCCGCACCGCTATCTATAACTGGGCTTTCGCCCGTGCTAACGGCGGCACGTTCATCCTGCGCATTGACGACACCGATCCCACCCGCTCTACCGACGAGAACACGCAGATCATCCTGCGCGCCATGCGTTGGCTGGGCCTGGACTGGGACGAGGGTCCCGAGGTGGGCGGAGACTTTGGCCCCTACGCCCAGACCGAGCGCCTGGACCTGTACAAGCAGGCTGCCCAGAAGCTTTGGGACGAGGGTAAGGCCTATCCCTGCTTCTGCACCAAGGAGCAGCTCGACGCCGATCGCAAGGCCGCGCAGGAGCGCAAGGACCCCTTCCAGGGCTATCAGCGCCGTTGCCGCGATCTTGATCCCGAGGAGGCCCGCCGTCGCATCGAGGCCGGCGAGTCCTATGTCCTACGCATCAAGGTGCCCGAGGACCGCGGCGACGTCGTCATTCACGATGCCGTCCACGGCGAGGTGACCTTCGACGCCAAGGAGCTCGACGACTTTGTCATCTTCCGCTCCGATGGCACGCCCACGTACAACTTCGCGACCGTCGTCGACGACGCCATGATGAAGATCACCCATGTCATCCGCGGCGACGACCACCTGTCCAACACCCCGCGTCAGGTCATGGTCTACGAGGCCCTCGGCGCGCCCGTGCCCACGTTCGCCCACATCTCCATGATCCTGGGCGCCGACGGCAAGAAGCTCTCCAAGCGCCATGGCGCCACCTCGGTGGAGGAGTACCGCGACGCCGGTTACCTGTCCGACGCCTTCGTCAACTATCTGGCGCTGCTCGGCTGGTCGCTCGACGGCGAGACCACGATCATCCCGCGCGATGTCCTTGCCAGCAAGTTCTCGCTCGACCGCATCTCCAAGAACCCGGCGACCTTCGACCCCAAGAAGCTCGACTGGGTCAATGCCGAGTACATCAACGGCATGTCCGATGCCCAGTTTGCCGACGAGATCATGGTCCCCGAGCTGCACGAGGCGGGTCTCATCGAGGGCAACGTCGAGTACGGTGAGGACTGGATCGATGCGCTTGCCGCCATCGTCAAGCCGCGCACCAAGATGCCGGCCGACGCCGTGACCGTCGCCGCTCCCATCTTTGCTACGCCCGAGACGCTCGAGTATGACGAGAAATCTGTTAACAAGGGCCTGGCCAAGGAAGGCATGGGCGCCATTCTCGATGCCGCCAAGGCCGCGCTCGAGGGCGTGGACGAGTGGACGGCTGCCAACATCGACGCCGCGCTTGAGCCGCTGCCCGAGCAGATGGACCTTAAGAAGCGCGTGGTGTTCCAGGCCGTGCGCGTCGCCGTCTGCGGCAACATGGTGAGCCCCCCGCTGGGCGAGACCATGGCGCTCGTCGGCCGCGACGACTGCCTGGCGCGCATCGACCGCGCCCGCACGATGGCGCTGTAATCGCTGCGCAAACGTTTGTATCCGAGCCCCGTTCACCCGAGCGGGGCTCTTGTTTCTGTACCGATGAGTGGGTTGCTGGGACAAAATAATCAGTAGTGTTTGTCCCATGTTCGAGTGACGCAACGAGCTCGACACTCGTATCGGCCATGGGACAAACTCTACTGATTATTTTGTCCCACCCCTTTCAGGTCCGTTCGTTAGAGGTGGTGTATGGCTCAACAACTGTCGCTGTTTGGTTCGCCGGAACCGGAGGAAGCTCCGGTGAAGCCCAAGCCTGCCGCTGCCTCGGCTCAGTCTAAGCCTGCGCCCGAGCCCCCTGCCGCCTACGCGAGCGTGGTCCTCGACATCCCCACCCGTGCGCTGTCGGAACCGTTTGCTTACGGCATCCCCGAGTCCCTTGCCAACGAGGTCCAGATCGGATCCACAGTCCTGGTCCACTTTGGTAACCGTGCCGCCGCGGGCTATGTCGTCGACATTGCGCCTGATCTGGGCGATCTGCCGGGCAACAACGCCCTCGACCCCGTGCGCATCAAGCCCATCGAGTCTATCCTCAGCAAACCGCTCTTTACCGCCGAGGCTGCACGCATCGCGCGTTGGATGAGCCACGAGTACGTCGCAACGCTTTCCGAGTGCCTGCGCCTGTTTTTGCCACCGGGCGGCAGCCCGCGTGTGGTCAAGGGCGACGACGGCGTGTGGACGGTTGAACGTCCAGCCGTCAAACCCATCCAAAACCGCTGGGTGATGCTTACGCCCGAAGGCTTTGACTACACGCCACCCAAGACCGCGGTCCGCCAGCGCCAACTCATCGAGGCGCTCCAGTGTGGTCCTGTCACGACGCGCGACCTCAACCTTCTCTATAACAGTATGTCGGCGACCATCAAGTCGCTCGAAAAACGCGGCGTCGTGGTGGTGGAAGAGCGCCGCGCCTGGCGTGGCTGCAGCGAGCAGACCACGCTGTCCTCGGCAAGCGGCAAGGCGCCGGTCTCCCTTACCAACGGCCAGCAACAGGCACTCGCGCAGATTGAGCGCGCCCGTCTGGACGCTCATGGCGACGTGGTGCTGGTCGACGGCGTCACCGGCTCCGGCAAAACCGAGGTTTACCTCTCCGCCATCGAGCGCGTGCTCGCAGCCGGTCGCTCGGCCTGCGTGCTGGTGCCCGAGATTTCGCTGACGGCCCAGACCGTCGGCCGCTTCCGCTCGCGCTTTGGCGAGACGGTCGCCGTGTTCCATTCGCGGCTTTCGGCCGGCGAGCGCCTGGACCAGTGGGATATGGTTGCTAGCGGTGCGGCCCGCGTGGTCGTCGGCGCTCGCTCGGCGCTCTTTTGCCCGCTCAGCGACTTGGGCCTCATCATCATCGACGAGGAGCACGAGACCAGTTACAAGCAGGGCTCCAGTCCGCGCTACCACGCGCGCGAGGTGGCGGCCGAGATGGCGCGGCGCTATCGCTGCCCGCTCGTGTTGGGCTCCGCCACGCCCTCGGCCGAGGCCCTCGACCGCTGCCGTCGTGGCACGTATAACGGTGCCACTTGGACGCGTGTCGAGATGCCCGAGCGCCCGGGACACGCCGTGCTTCCCATGGTCCGAATTGCCGACCTGCGCCGTGAGTTTTCTCACGGCAGCCGCTCCATGTTCTCAAAACCCTTGATGGAGGGCTTGGAGCGTGTGGTCGAGCGTCGCGAGAAGGCCGTGCTGCTGCATAACCGCCGTGGCTTTGCGCCGTTTTTGATGTGTCGCGAGTGCGGCTGCGTCCCCACCTGCAACCACTGCTCCACAGCGCTTACGTATCACGAGCGCACGCACACGCTGCAATGTCACACATGCGGATCCTCCTGGCGCGTGCAGCCGTATCCCGCGCCCACGAGTCGTTGCCCCAAGTGCGGCAGCCGCTACCTGGCAAAAATGGGGCTGGGCACGCAGCAGATCGAGGACGCACTGCACCAGATGCTTCCCGAGGACGTCGCCATTATTCGCATGGATGCCGATTCCACGCGCGGCAAGGATGCGCACAAAAAGCTGCTCGAGCAGTTCGATGCGGCCGATTGCGCCGTGTTGCTGGGCACCCAAATGATCGCAAAGGGTCTCGACTTTCCCGAGGTCACGCTCGTGGGCGTGGTCAATGCCGACTTCGCCCTCAAGCTGCCGGACTTCCGCGCAGGGGAGCGCGCCTACGATTTGCTGGAGCAGGTCGCCGGCCGTGCCGGTCGCGGTGATCGCCCTGGCGAGGTCATCATCCAGACCTATCTGCCCGAGGACCCGGTTATTCGCGCCGTCGCCGAGCACGACCGTTCGATCTTTACCGACTACGATCTGGACCAGCGCCGCGACGCGCTGTTCCCGCCGTTTGTTCGCCTGGTCAACATCTTGGTGTGGTCGGCGAACCGAGACGACGCGCAGGACTACATTGGGCGCATTGCAAAGCTTCTTAAGCGCCGCTGGCATGCCGCCGCGCCCGACTTTTTGCGGGCGGGGAGCGCCGTGCCCCAGGTGCTGGGCCCGGCTTCGTGTGTAATCGAGAGAGCCAAGGACCGTTACCGCTTCCATCTGCTTGTGAAGTCGCCTGTGGGGTACCATGTCTCTGATGATATCGACGCCTGCCTCAAAGAGGTGGGCTCTGTGCGCGGCGTGAGCGTGAGCGTTGACGTCGATGCCTATGATTTGATGTAACAACCCGAAAGGATGGCCATGGAAGCCAACGGAATCGTACTGTCGCCCGACCCTCGTCTGCGCCAGGAGTGCGCCGTCATCGAGGAGATCACTCCGGCGATCGAGGTGCTTGCCGAGAAGATGAAGAAGATGATGTTCGACAACGGCGGTTGCGGTCTGGCTGCCCCGCAGATCGGTGAGCTCATTCAGCTTGTCACCATCGACTGCGATTACAGCGACAAGAATGACTATGACCCGTACGTGCTCATCAACCCTGTCATTGTTGAGCAGAGCGACCATCTGGTGCCGTTTAGCGAGGGCTGCCTGTCCATCCCCGGCATTAGCTGCGAGATCGAGCGTCCCGATCATGTCGTCGTCGAGGCGTATGACCTGGACGCCAACCTGATTCGCTATGAGGCAACGGGCGACCTGTTCTGCGTGTGCCTGCAGCACGAGATCGATCACCTGCATGGCAACACCATGTTTGAGCGACTCAAGCCGATGCAGCGCATCAAGGCAGTCAAGGAGTACCAGGACGCCCTGGCCCGCGGCGCTCGACCGGGCGAGACGGAGTAGGTCCCACCGTCCCCTTCCGCCGCAGGGCTTAGGTTTTGCTCCATGCTCAAACAGTCCTGCTCGCACGAAGAGCACATTAAGTGCTCTTCGGCTCGTGCGGAACTGCGCGTGGAGCAATAACCTAAGCCCTGCGGCGGAAGGGGACTGCGTTTTCGTGCTCCTTTTCGCCCGGGTGCCGTCGGGCCAGGGAGGGGCGTCTTCGCTGATAGTCTTTGTTGAGAGAGAGCTGCTTTTATTGCGGCTCTTTCTTTGGTTTTGGGTATATTTGTTCTTGTTGAATTGTTATTGCGGATGGGCTGGGTACTTGGCTTTCCGCTGTTGTTTGTAGCCGTCTCGGCTTTGGTTGAGGGGAGACGTTCTTTATGCGTATTGTGTTTATGGGTACGCCTGATTTTGCTGTGCCTTCGCTGACTTCGCTTGTTGAGGCTGGGAACGAGATTGCGCTTGTTATTACTCGTCCCGATGCTGTTCGTGGGCGTGGTAAGAAGCTTGAGCCTTCTCCTGTTAAGGCCAAGGCGCTTGAGCTGGGGTTGCCGGTTATTGAGGCAAATCGCATGACGCCTGAGGTTGTTGAGGCGCTCCAGGCTGCGCAGGCTGATATTTTCTGTGTGGCTGCCTATGGCTGCATTTTGCCTGATGAGGTGCTGCATATGGCGCCGCTTGGTATTGTGAATGTTCATGCTTCGCTGTTGCCTCGTTGGCGTGGCGCTGCTCCCATTCAGCGTGCGATTCTTGCTGGTGACGAGGTTGCTGGCGTTTCTATTATGCGCATTGGGCATGGCGTTGATACTGGTGCTTATTGCGCGCAGGCCTCGACGTCGGTTGCCGGTAAGCATGCTGAGGCGCTGACCATGGAGCTTGCTGAGCTTGGCGGCAAATTGCTTGCCGATACGCTTCCTTCGCTTGCTGATGGCACCGCCGTGTGGACTGAGCAGGATGAGTCGCTCGTCACTCATGCTGCCAAGATTTCCAAGCAGGAGATGCGTCTGGATCCGCAGATGGCGGCGCTCGATTGCGTGCGCCATGTGCTCGCTTCGTCCGATACCGCGCCTGCCCGTTGCGTGATTGCCGGCAAGATGGTTCGCGTGCTCGATGCTGCGCTTTCCGATGTGTCGCTTGGCGAGGGTCAGGTTCTCGTTAAGGCCAAGCGTGTCTACCTGGGCCTTTCTGATGGCGCTGTTGAACTGCTCGAGGTTAAGCCCGATGGCAAGCGTGCAATGGCTGCCTCTGCCTGGGCTGCCGGCCTGCAGGGTGCCGAACTTAGGTGGGGTGTACTGTCATGAGCAAGTTGTCTCCCGCGCGCAAGCTTGCGCTCGATGTGTTGATGGAGGCCGATCGTCGCGGTATGTACGCACGTGACGTGTTGTCTTCACGTGCTTCCGCCAAGGCCATTGACCAGCGCGATTCTGCTTTTGCCGCCCGTTTGGCGCTTGGTGTTGCCGCCACGCAGGGTATTTTGGATGAGTTGCTCGATCAATTTTTGGATAAGCCCAAAAAGGTCGCGCCGCGCGTTCGCATGGCGCTTCGCATCTCGGCCTTCGAGATGCTCTACCTGCATACCCCGGGTCGCGTTGCCGTGAGCCAGGGCGTTGAGCTGGTTCGCAGCGGTGCTAAATCGGCCGCCGGTCTGGCGAACGCCGTGCTGCATAAGGTTGCGGACAACGTTGAGGACTTTGCCACGGCGTCCGATGTGGGTGAGTCTGAGCGACGCTTGGTTCGTCTGTCGCGCCTGATGGGTCTGCCGCGCTGGCTGTGCGCTCGAATTATTGCCTCGTTCGATACGCCCGAGGGCGCGCTGAACTTCGCCGGCAATCTGGCCCCCGCGCCGCTGGCCCTGCATGAGAACGCGTTTGCGACCAAACCCGACCCGTATATCTCGCAGCTCGTCGCTCCTGTCTTCCCGGGCTGCCATGCTCCGGTCGATGCGCAGGTCGCGGTTGCATCGGGCGTGTTTGAGCGTGCTGCCGCGGTTGCCTCGGACCTCAACGCTCAGCTTATCGCTACTGCCGCGACACGTCCCGGTCGTTGCCTGGAGATTGGCGCCGGTCGCGGCACCAAGACCTACGTGATGATGTGCCAGGCCAAGCGTGCCGGGTACGAGCGTCAGCATACTGCGCTCGATCTGCACGATCGTAAGTGCGATCAGAATCTCGCGCGCCTGCACAAGGCGGGTATCTCAGGTGTTCGTACGGTGTCGGGCGATGCCTGCGAGCTCAATGAGGTGCTTACGTCCTTTGACGCGATGCTTGGCGAACCCGCCCTGTTCGACACGGTCTTTATCGATGCGCCGTGCTCTGGCACCGGCACCATGCGCCGCCACCCCGAGATTCCGTGGCGTCTGACCGAGAACGACGTTACGACTGAGCTGCCCCGTCTGCAGCTGACGATGCTCAAGGAAGCAGCCGCGCGCGTGGCTGCCGGTGGTGAACTTATCTATGCTACCTGCTCGGTTTTTGATGAAGAGAACACGCAGGTCGTGGATGCCTTCCTGGCTTCTCCCGAGGGCGCCGGCTTTACCGTGGCACCGTTCTCCGAAGCCCAGATTCTGCAGCTGCCCGATTTCGCACAGGCCAAGAAGCTGGTGGCCGTCCGTCAAAACGATCGTGGCCTTTTCCAAAGCGTGCCGGTAAACGCCGACTCCTACGACGGCCACTTCTGCGCCCGCCTGGTCCGCAAGTAACGACTAAGTTGCGGTGAAATAGGGATTGAATAGCGGCTTCTAGCCGCCAATCAGTCCTTATTTCACCGCAACTCATAAGGAAACCTGGGTAGCTAAAGAAGCAGCCCCGCGATCGGTGCCGGTCGCGGGGCTGCGTTGTTCTTAGTGGCTGTGCGGGCAGTTGGCGCAGCAGCCGTTGGTGGCGTTGGTGCTGGAGCCTCCGCTGCGCTGGTCGGTGTTGTAGAAGCCGCTGCCCTCAAACTTGATGCCGCTTGCCGAGAACGTTTTTGTCGCCGGAGCGCCGCAGCTCGGACACACGACCTCGGGGGTCTCGGACATGGGATGCTCAACCTCAAACACGTTGCCGCAACTCGAGCACTTGTAATCGTAGCGCGCCATAATACTTCCTTTTCAGCACAAAGCGGGCAGATCGCTCTGCCCGCATAAATTCAAACAGCTGTAACTGTACCCTATATCGGGGGTTTTATCACGCTTCGCCCCAGAATCTATGGGTGTTGCGCAGGAGCTGTGCAGTTTTGCCCTCAGCGGCCGCAACGTCTGCCTCATCGGCCTGCCAGGTCCAGTTGCCCGTGGCGACACCCGGCACGTTCATGCGCGCGTCGTCGCTAAGCCCCAGGACATCCTGCAGCGGCATCATCACCAGGGGAGCATTGCTTGCGAGCGCGTCGCCCATCAGCTTGGCCGCCACCTCAACACCGCTCGGCTCGTCGCCGCCAGCAAAGGAGCGCGTGCACCAACCGGCGAGTGTCGACGTATCGTGCGTCGAGGTGTATAGAATCTTGCCCGGCGTTGGATGCACGCCGCAGCGAACGTCGTAATCGCTAAACTCCAGCACGTCCATGCCGGGGAAGCCGCAGGTCGAAGCCATGGCGCGAACACCGGGCGTCAGGTAGCCTAGGTCCTCGGCGATAAAGTTGAGCGGACCCAGCTCGTCAAAGGCGGTTTGGAACAGGTCCTTGCCCGGACCCGCCAGCCAGCGGCCGTCGGCGCAGGCCTTGCCTGCGGGAATGCTAAAGTAGCTGTGGAAGCCCAGGAAGTGGTCCAGGCGCACACGGTCGTAGAGCGAGAACGCGCGACGCAGGCGGTCCATCCACCAGCGGTAGCCGTTCTGCTTCATGTGGTCCCAGCGGAACGTCGGGTTGCCCCACACCTGGCCCTCGGGCGCAAAGTTATCGGGCGGCGCACCGGAGATCTCGATTGCCTTGCCGGTATCGGAAAGCCAGAAGTTTTCGGGCTCGCTCCACGCGTCGGCCGAATCGTCCGAAACGTACATGGGAATGTCGCCGATGACCTCGATGCCCTTCTTGTGCGCATAGTTCATGAGCTCGCACCAGGCAAGGTCAAAGCGGTACTGCATGTACGCCTGCAGCTCTGCCTCGTCGTGGAAACGTTTGTCGTCAATCAGATGCTCGTTGTAGCGCGCGACATCTGCCGGCCAATCGTGGTGCGACTCGCCCTCAAAGTACTTCTTGACGGCCATGTAGACGCAGTACTTCTCGAGCCAATCGGCGTTGCGATGCTTAAACGCCGTGTAGAGCGGGTCTGCATCCTCGCCGCCACGGGCCTTCCAAGTCTCAAAGTCGGCCGCCAGCTCCTCTTGGCTTTCGGGCAGCAGGTCAATATTGCCCGCAAAGGCCGAAGGCCCGGCGTAAGGGGAGCGGAAGAAGTCCGTTGGGTTGACGGGCAGGACCTGCCAGTAGCGCATGCCCATGGCGGCCAGATGGTCGATAAAGCGACGCGTGGGTGCGCCGATCGTGCCGGGCTTGCCGTCGTCGGTGGGTACCGAGGTGATATGACAAACGACGCCCGCGCCGTGATCGAGCGGCTCCTGCAGGCGCTGCTCGGCATGGTGATAGATGATCGACGAGCCCAGCGGATACAGATCGAGCGTGACCGTACCGTTGTGGATCTCGCATTCGTGACCGCTGATCACGTCACTCGCGCATTCGCCGAGCGCCGGAATCGTCACGCGGTGCGAATTGCGCAGGCTGCGGTTGATGATAACCGTCGCGGACTCGCCATTCTTGCCCGTGCGGTTGTAGGCCAGCACCTCGTCGTTGAGCGCGAAGGCCTTGATCTCGCCGTCGATCATAAACGGCAGTGCGCGGCGTACCGCAGAGGCGTTTTTGACAATAGCCAGCGTATCGAAGTCGTGCAGTTGGTCCTTGGTCGGCAGGGTGCGGCGGTTGCCCGGATCGGTAAGGCCCTCCAGGCCGTATTCGTCGCCGTAGTAAATTGAAGGCACGCCGGGGAAGGTCATCTGCATAAGCGTTGCAAGCCAAAAACGGCTCTTGGCCAGGCCCATCGAGTTCTCGTCCAGACGCCACTTGCTGTGCTCGCACTCGGGCAGCTGCGACTCGTCGGGGCCGCCGCCGAGTACCGAGATGATACGCGGGCGGTCGTGGCTCGAAAGCAGATTGAGCGCGCAGGACAATGCCTCGCTCGGGTAGTTCTCGCGCAGGGTCTCGATATCCTCGGCGGCCTCGTAGGCGTTCTTGTAGCCCATCAAAAAGCCGATGACCACGTCGCGGAAGGGGTAATCCATAGCAGAGTCCAGCTCGGATCCCTGCAGGTAGCGGCGCAGATGGCCGTAGCTAATCTTGTTAGAGGCGTCTTCCCAGACTTCGCCGAGCAACAGTGCGTCAGGCTTCTCGGCGAGCACGGCCTTTTTTATCTCGGCCAGGAAGTCGTCGGAAAGCTCGTCGGCCACGTCCAGGCGCCAGCCATGAGCGCCGGCACGTAGCCATTTACGGATCACGCCGTCCTTGCCCAGGAGCCGCTCGCGTACCAGCTCGGAGCTCTCATTGATGGCGGGCATGTTGCCCACGCCCCACCAGCAGTCATACGAGCCGTCCTCGTGGAAATAAAACGCATCGCGCCACGGCGAATCCTCGCTCTGCCAGGCGCCCACGCCGGGGTAGTTGCCGTAGCGGTTGAAATAGATCGAGTCATCGCCCGTATGGTTAAAGACGCCGTCCAGGATGATGGAGATGCCCAGCTTCTCGGCTGCCTGGCACAGCTCGGTAAAGTCCTGCTCGGTGCCCAGGATCGGGTCGATCTTGGTGTAGTCGGCCGTGTCGTAGCGGTGGTTGCTCGCGGCCTCAAAGATGGGGTTGAGGTAAATGGCCGTGAAGCCCAGCTCCGCGATGCGGGGCAGGTCATTTTGGATACCCTTGAGCGAGCCACCGTAAAAATCCCAGGTCTTGATGGAGCCGTCTTCGGCACGCTTGTACTCGGGCGGTTCATTCCAGTCCTCGACCATGCGGCGCTGGATTCCGTTGCGAGGCTTTTCGACTTCGGTCTGCGTGCGCTCGCGCCAGTTTTCGTCGCGTGCATAGCGGTCGGGGAAGATCTGGTAAACCATGCCACGCTCGTACCACTCGGGACGAACTTCGCGGTGCTTGTAGACGGTAATCTGGAAGGACGGGACCTCGGCGTAGTCGTAGGTTACGCCCTCGCCGCCGGTGCGGCCTTGCGGCGCGCCCAAGCGAACCTCGGGTTGGCCCTCGATATTGCATATAAAGCTGTACCAGATAAGACAGGGCTCGGTGCACTCAAGCTCTACGGTAAATATGCCGTCGCCCTCGTGCGTCATGGGATACAGAGACTCACCGATTTCATCGATCCAGGTGCGCAGCGTAAGCGTTGCCTGGTTGGGATCGGCATCCTCCAAAATCACCGAGAGTGCAACGGAAGTTCCAGTGGTCACAGCGCCAAACGGAGTGCGAAACTGCGGCAGACGGCTGTTGTGAATCAATCTCATAGTACGGTCCAGTTCTATACAATCATGGCCAGCGGGCCATGGGCTTAACGCACAATACTTAAGTATATCGTTGCACTTTAGTTGTATAAACTACAGCCGCTCATTATCGGCGAACGGTTGTCCTAGAAAATCGTTTTACCATCCACATTATCGCGATACTCGAAAACGCCTATGTAGATAGTATTTGTAGCCAAACAAAACAGCTCCGGTTTACTACGACGAATTGAATGATCTCAACCACAGTCATTTTAGTGATATTAAAACTGCAGGTAGAAGCGTTGCCAATTTCGATGATTACTCGCCGTGGTCGGCCGGAGCCATTTTGTCGTAGTAAACCGGCCCTCTTTTTAATGCGGGGTTCAACCAAGAAGAGGGCGCCTGCTTGGGGCGCCCTCTTTTGCGTTGAGGATTAAGTTTTAATCGTCAGGATTAGCGGCGCTTGCGGGTGGCAGTTGCCTTGCGGACGGAGGTCTTCTTGGTCGGAGCCTTTTCCTCGGCCGGAGTGGCGGGGGAGACCGGAGTCTCCTTGGCAGGCTCGGGCTTAGCCTCTGCCTTCGGTGCGGCCTTGACCTCAGCGGCCTTCGGCGTCGGCTTGGCCTTTACCTCGGCCTTGGGCTCCTCTTTGGCAGCAGCGGGCTTAGTCTCTGCTTTGGGAGTTGCGGTCTTTGCCATGGTCTTCTTGGCTGTCGTCGTGCGCTTGCGCGAGGTGGTCTTGGCGGCAGGCTTGGCCTCGACGGTTGCCTCCGCCTTGGACTCGGCAGGCGTCTCCTCGACCTTGGCGGCCGGCTTTGCGGCAGCCTTCGTTGCAGTGGCCTTGGTAGCTGTAGCTTTCTTGGTGGCAGGGGTCTTGGTTGTGCTCTTGGACGCGGTCGTCTTCTTGGCGGCGGTCTTGGCCGGAGCCTTTGCCGCGGGCTTAACCTCGGCTGCAGCGGTCTCGGCCTTTACCTCGGGAACGACCTCGGCCTCGGCGGCCTTCTTGACAGCTGCGGTGGTGCGCTTGCGCGTGGTCGCTGCCTTGGCGGTAGTTGCCTTGGCAGTGGTGGTCTTGCTCGCAGCGGCCTTTGTTGTCGTGGCCTTTTTAGTCGTCGTCTTACGAGTCGTGGTCTTCTTTGCCGCAGGCTTCGCAGCCGGCTTCTCCTCAGCCTTGGGCTCCTCAGCAGCAGCGGGCGCCTCAACAACCGACTCGGCCTTGGGCTCGGGCTCGGCCTCAACTTTCTCAGCCACAACCACAGGCTCGTCGACAACAGCCGCCGGCCGCTCAATCTCCGGATGCATAAAGAAGTACAGGTCCAGATACTTGTCAGCCGAGCGCGTCCAGCTAAAGTCCTGGCTCATGGCCTGCGTGACCAGCTGGTTCCAAGCGTCGCGGTTATCCCAGAACAGGCGCGCCGCGCGGAACACCGCGTCGCCCATCTCGTCGCCGTTAAAGTTGCTAAACGAGAAGCCCGTGCCCTCGCCGGTAAACTCGTTGTACGGCTGCACGGTGTCCTTCAGGCCGCCGGTCTCGCGCACGATGGGCAGGGTGCCATAGCGCATGGCGATAATCTGCGACAGGCCACAGGGCTCAAACTTCGAAGGCATCAGGAACATGTCGGCGGCGGCATACATGCGCTGCGACAGCGCCGGATCGAACTCGATGCGCGCGGCCATGGTGCCGGGGTACTTGTCCTGGAAGTAGCGCAGACCGTCCTCGTAGTCGCGGTCGCCGGTACCCAGCACGGCCACCTGCACGCCGCCGGCCAGGATGCGGTCGAGTGCGTACATGACCAGGTCCATGCCCTTTTGGCGCGTCAGGCGCGTGACCATCACCATGAGCGGACGGTCGTCGCGAACCTCGAGCCCCAGCTCTTCCTGCAGCTTGGCCTTGCACACGGCCTTGCCGGAACGGTCCTCGACGGTGTAGTTGGCGGCAATGCGCTTGTCGGTCGCCGGGTCAAAGCCCGCCACGTCAATGCCGTTCAAAATGCCCTGCAGCGCATAGGAGCGCTCGCGCAGAACGCCGTCCAGGCCCTCGCCAAACTCGGGCGTCTGGATCTCGTTGGCATAGGTGGGGCTCACCGTGGTGATGGCATCGGCATAGCGCAGCGCGCCCAGCATGTAGTTGATGCTGCAGGCATCGCAACGCAGCTGCGAGGCGGCCGCCGGAATATGCGCCACACCCAGAATGTCCTCCATCACGGTGTCGCTGAACTGGCCCTGGAACGCCACGTTGTGGATCGAGAACACGGTCTTGACACGGTCGTACAGCGGCAGGCCCTGGTAGAACTCGCGCAAGAACACGGGCGCCAGTGCCGTCTGCCAGTCATTGCAGTGGAGGATGTCACACTCAAAGCCGGCCGGCAGGTGCTGCAGGCTCTCGGTGATGGCCTTGGAGAAGAATGCAAAGCGCTCGCCGTCATCAAAGAAGCCGTACGGATAGTCGCGCGCAAAGTAACGCTCGTTGTCCACGAACATATAGGTGACGCCGTCGTGCTCGAGCTTCTCGAGTCCGCAGTACTCATTGCGCCAGCCCAGGCTCACGTAAAAGTCGGAGAAGTGCTCCATCTGCGCCTTGTACTCGTCCTTGATGGTGGCGTACTTGGGCACCATGACGATGACCTCGGCGCCGGCGCGCACAAGCGCCGCAGGCAGCGAGCCCGCCACGTCGCCCAGGCCACCGGTCTTCACAAACGGTGCGCACTCGGCCGAGGCAAACACGATCTGCATCTTTTTGCTGGAATCTGCCATATTGTCTCCCATGTTGCAATTCGAGAATAGCCGCCTGGCACAAACCGGGCGGCTATTCTACATGTTACGAGCGATGTTGCGGTGCCAACGTTAACGTACGATGGTGGTGTCGCAAGTTAACGGAGCCTTGCCCAGCACCAGGATGTTCTCGGGCGTGCCGCGAAGCTCGGTGTTGGTGGGAACCACGTTGTTTTTGTCCAGAATGGCGTTCTCAACGCGGGCGCCGCTCTTGATGATGCAGCTCTGGTTGATGATCGAATTGGTGACCGAAGCGCCTTCCTCGACCACAACGCCGCGCGACAGGATCGAGTTGCGCACGGTGCCCTTGATGATGCAGCCGGCCGAGATGATCGAGTTGCACGCGTGGCTGCCGGTCGCATAGCGCGAAGGCGGCACGTCGTGAGCCTTGGTCAGGATCGGGCGCTCGGGGTCAAAGAGCTGGTCGGCCACGGTCTGGTCGAGCAGGTCCATGCTACGGCGATACAGCGACTTCTCGCTAAACACGCCCACGACCTCGCCCTTGTACTCGTAGCTGCACACGTCGATGTTGCCAAAGTCGCCCTGGAGTGCCTCGAGCAGGTCCAGATAGTCGGCGGCCTGGTAGTGGTCGATGATCTCGAGGAGCGTCTCGCGGTTGACGATGCAGCAGTCCATGGAGGCGTTGTCGCCGTACGCGACGCCGGCGCTCACGCCCGTCAGGCGGCCGTTCTCGTTAATCTCGAGTTTGGTCTCGTCCTCGACATTGCGCGTGGCCTTGCAGTACACCACGGTCATCTGGGCACCGGAGTTCTCGTGCGCTTCGATGATGGTGTTGAGGTCCATGTTAAAGATGATGTTGGTGCCCATCATCACGACATAGGGCTTCTCCGAGCGCTGGAACAGCGTCTTGTTGGAGATGATGTCGCGCAGCAGGAAGCGCATGCCGCCCTTGGTGGTGCCATACGCGTTGCCGGGCACCATGAACAGGCCGCCCTTCTTGCGGTCCAGGCCCCAGTCCTTGCCCGAGCCCACGTGGTCGATCAGCGAGCGGTAGTTGCCCGGCATGACGACGCCGACGGTCTTAATGCCGGCATTCATCATGTTGGACAGCGGGAAGTCGATCAGGCGGTAGCGGCCCAAAAACGGAACGGACGCGATGGGGCGGTCCTTGAGCAGGACGCTGCCGTAGGACGAAGAGTAGTTAGCGGTGATATAACCGATGGCCTTGCGATTGATCATCGGATCATTCCCCCTTCCCGATAACGACGTCATTTCCAACGACGGCCGTATCCTTGGTGGTATCGACAGAGCCGAGCTTCACGCCCTCTTCGACCGTGGAGTTCTCGCCCAAAATAGCGCGGCAGATGTGTGCGCCGCTCTTAACGTGCGCACCCGGCAGCAGCACGGAGTCCTCGACCACGGCGCGCTCCTCGATGATGACATCGGTCGAAAGGATCGAGTGGCGAGCGGTGCCGTAGATCTTGCAGCCATTGGAGACCAGGCAGTCGTCTAGGCGGCCGTCCGGGCCAATGTAGTGCGGCGGACGCGTGGTGATGTTGGACATGATGGGGAAGTTCTTGTCGAACAGATCGAACTCGGGGTTGTTACCCAGCAGGTCCATCGAGGTCTCATGGAAGCTGGCGATGGTGCCGACGTCCTTCCAGAAGCCGTGGAACTCGTAGCTGTACAGGCGCTTGTTCTCACCGAGCAGCTTGGGGATGATGTCCTTGCCAAAGTCGTGGCTCGAGCGCTGGTCCAGAGCGTCCTCCTCGAGCGCCTCGATCAGCACGTCGGCCGAGAAGATGTAGATGCCCATGGACGCGAGGTTCGAATCGGGCTTCTCGGGCTTCTCGGTGAACTTGGTGATGCGGCCGTCTTCGGGGTCGGTGGTCAGGATGCCAAAGCGGCTGGCCTCCTCCCACGGAACGGGCATAACGCTCACCGTGAGGTCGGCGTTGTTCTCAATGTGCGTCTTGAGCATCTTGCGGTAGTCCATGCGATACAGGTGATCGCCCGAAAGAATCAGGACGTACTTGGGGTCGTTGGCCTTGATGTAGTCGAGGTTCTGCGTAATGGCGTCGGCCGTGCCCGCATACCAGGCGCCACCGGTCTGCGTCTCGTACGGCGGCAGGATCGACACACCACCGTCGCGGCTGTCCAGATCCCATGCCTCGCCGGAGCCCACATAGGCATGCAGCAGGTAGGGGCGATACTGCGTCAGAACGCCCACCGTGTCGATGCCCGAGTTGGAGCAGTTGGACAGCGAAAAGTCGATAATGCGGAACTTGCCACCAAAGCTAACCGCCGGCTTGGCGATCTTTTGGGTGAGTGCCCCCAATCGGCTGCCCTGTCCTCCTGCGAGGAGCATCGCGATGCATTCTTTCTTACTCATCGATTTCTCCTTCTGTCATCGATGTTCCTAAACCCATTAGCGACGGGCGCGGCGCTCGGTCGCGCCCGTCGAGTAATGCCGTGCTGGCAAAGGGAGCTCGCGGCCTTTATGCGTGCCAGATCTCGTCGCGGTACTCGCGAATGGTGCGGTCGGACGAGAACCAGCCACTCGAGGCGGTGTTGAGCAGGGCCTTGCGGTTCCAGGTCTCCTGGTCGCCGTAGCTGCCCGTGAGGTTCTCCCATGCATCAACGTAGCTGCGGAAGTCGGCCATGACCAGGTCGGGGTCATTGTTGTTCATGAGCTCGTTGTAGATGCTCTCGAAGTTGCCCGAAAGACCCGCAAAGGTGTTGTCCTTGAGCTCGTCCATCACGCGGCCCAGGCGCTCACGGTCGCCGTTGAGGGTATCCCAGGCAAAGTAGCTGTTGGATGCCCAGAGCTGCTCGACCTCGGGGGCGGTCAGGCCAAAGATGGCTTCGTTCTCGCGGCCGGCCAGGTCGGCGATCTCGATGTTGGCGCCGTCGAGGGTGCCCAGCGTAATGGCGCCGTTCATCATGAGCTTCATGTTGGACGTGCCCGAGGCCTCCTTGCCGGCCGTGGAGATCTGCTCCGAGATCTCGGCGGCGGGGTAGATGAGCTGGGCGTTGCTCACGCGGAAGTTGGGGATAAAGCAGACCTTCATGACCTCGTTCACGCGGGCGTCGTTGTTGATGACGTCGGCCACGGAGTTAATGAGGCGGATGGTCTCCTTGGCAAAGGTGTAGCTCGAGGCAGCCTTGCCGCTAAAGATGAAGGTCGTCGGCGTCACATGGAAGTTGGGATCCGCGATGCGACGGTTATAGATGTCCATCACCTTCATGATGTTCATGAGCTGACGCTTGTAGGCATGGAAGCGCTTTACCTGGACATCGAAGACGGTGTTGGGGTCGATAACCAGACCGGTCTCGGCCTTGACGTAGGCGGCCAGACGCTCCTTGTTGGCGCGCTTGGAGGCACCCACGGCCTTCAGGAACTCGGTGTCGTCCTTAAACTCCTTGAGCTTCTCCAGCTCGAAGGCGTCCTTGAGCCAGCCATCGCCAATGGCCTCGGTCACGAGCTTGGCATAGGTGGGGTTGGCCTCGGCAAAGAAGCGACGGTGCGAGATACCGTTGGTCTTGTTGTTAAACTTCTCGGGCGTCAGGGCATAGAAGTCCTTGAGCACGATGTTCTTGATGATGTCGGAGTGGATCTTGGCCACGCCGTTAACGCTGTGGCTGCAGATCACGGACAGGTTGGCCATGCGAATCTCGCCGTCCCACAGGATGGCGGTCTGGCGCAGACGCTCCTGCCAGCCCTCCTGCGAGGTGTCGAACGACTCGTGCCAACGACGGCTGATCTCGTCGATGATCTGGTACACGCGGGGGAGGAGCTTGGAGAACGTGCCGATGGGCCACTTCTCCAAGGCCTCGGGCAGGATGGTGTGGTTGGTGTAGCTCACGACCTGCGTCACGATGTTCCAGGCGTCGTCCCACTCGAGCTTCTTCTCGTCGATGAGGATACGCATGAGCTCGGGGCCGCACATGGCAGGGTGCGTGTCGTTGGTGTGGATGGCCACAAACTGCGGCAGCAGCTCCCAGTTCTCGCCGTGCTCCTTCTCAAAGGTGTCGAGCAGGCTGTAGATGCCGGCCGAGACAAACAGGTACTCCTGCTTCAGGCGCAGCAGACGGCCGTGCTCGCCGGCGTCGTTGGGGTAGAGGATGGCGCTAATGGCTTCGGCCTCGGCGCGCTCGGCATCGGCCAGGGCGTAGTCGCCGCGGTTGAAGGCCTCCAGATCGAAGTGCTCCACGACCGGCTCGGCAGCCCAGACGCGCAGCTTGTTGACGGTCTCGCCGGCATAGCCCACCACGGGGATGTCATAAGGAACGGCCAGGATGTCCTGCGTGTCCACCGTGCGGTAGAACGTGCGGCCGTTCTCCTCAAAGCCCTCAACATGGCCACCAAACTTAATGGTCACGGCCTTGTCCTGACGGCGGACCTCCCAGGGATAGCCATGGGTGAGCCACTCGTCGGTGGTCTCGACCTGGCTGCCGTTGACGATCTCCTGCTTAAACAGACCGTAGCGGTAGCGCATGCCGTTGCCGTATCCGGCAATGCCCTCGGCTGCCATGGAATCCAGGAAGCAAGCGGCCAGGCGGCCCAGGCCACCGTTGCCCAGAGCCGGATCGGGCTCCTGGTTCTCGATGACGGACAGGTCGAAGCCCATGTCGTCGAGCGCCTCGGCGACCATATCGCGCACGCCAAAGTTGAGCAGGTAGTTGTCGAGCAGGCGGCCGATCAAAAACTCGATCGAGAAGTAGTACACGCGCTTTTTGCCCTCGGCGGTAACGCGGGCGTCGCTCTTGGTGGCAACGGTGCGCGCCTTCTCGGCCACGAGCTTGGCCAGGGCGTTGAAGCGGTCCAGGTCGCTCGCGGCCTCGACGCTCTTGCCGCTGATGCTCATGACGGCATCGCGATAGAGCTCGGTAAACTCCTGCTTGTTGTCGAAGATCTTATTCATACGTTCCTTTCCCCCGGGGATGTTTCTCCCGGAACGGTTATGACTTGTATCCTACGCCCTCGCGGGGCGGGTAATTACAGCTGTAACGGTTTTGTTACGCATCCTTGGCAGACGGCTTAACAGAAGCAGACTTGGCCTTGGTAGCGGCCTTTTTGGCAGCTGGTTTCTTGGCTGCGGCCTTAGCAGCGGGCTTTGCGGCAGCCTTGGCCTTGGCCTTGGTCGTCGTAGCCTTGGCCTTAGCCGGAGCCTTCTTAGCAGCCGCAGGCTTGGGCTTCACCGAAGACATACGCTTTTTGGGCGCAGCCTTGGGCTCCTCGACCACGGGCGGTTTGTAGCTGCTGGGACCGCGGCGCTTAAGCACCACGCCTGCCAGACCGGGCACCTTAATCTCAATGGAGTCCATCTGCCCGTTCCAGGGATAGGGCTCGCTCGAGCAGGCGTAGGGCTCTTCGCCGGCATAGCCGCTGCCGCCAAACTCGGGACGATCGGAGTCGAAGATGACCTCCCAGTCGCCCTCGCGCGGCACGCCCACACGGAAGCTCTCGTAGCTCGCCGGGTCAAAGTTGATCAGGATCACCAGGTCGTCGTCGACGTCCTCGCCCTGGCGTACAAAGCTCACGATTGACTGCTTGGAGTTGTCCGCGTCGATCCAGGTAAAGCCGTCGTCGGTGTAGCCGCGCTCGTACAGGGCGGGCTCCGCGGTGTACAGGTGGTTGAGCGCCTTAATAAACGCCTGATGATGACGGTGGGTCTCGTACTCCTCGGTCAGGAACCACTGAATGGACTCGTAGTAGCGCCATTCGATAAACTGGCCGATTTCGTTGCCCATAAAGTTGAGCTTGGCACCGGGGTGCGTCATCTGGTAGAAGGCCAGCGTGCGCAGACCGGCAAACTGGCGCCACCAGTCGCCCGGCATGCGGCCGATGAGCGAGCACTTACCGTGCACGACCTCGTCGTGGCTCAGCGGGCAAATGAAGTTCTCGGTAAAGGCATACATAATGGAGAACGTGAGCAGGCCGTGGTTGCCGGGTCGCCACGGAAAATCGGTCTGCATGTAGTGCAGGGTGTCGTTCATCCAGCCCATGTCCCACTTGTAGTGGAAGCCCAGGCCGCCGTCTTGCGGCGGGTAGGTCACGAGCGGCCACGCTGTGGACTCCTCGGCCATCATCATCACGTCGGGGAAGTGGGCCTCCACGGCGCAGTTGACCTGGCGGATAAACGCGCTGGCGTCCAGGTCCTCCTCGGTACCGTACTTATTGAACTTCTTTTGGCCGGGATCGTCGATGCCAAAGTTGAGGTACAGCATGCTGGACACGCCGTCCATGCGAATGCCGTCAACATGGAAGTTCTCGAGCCAGTACAGCACGTTGGAGACCAGGAAGGAGCGGACCTCGCCACGGGCGAAGTCGAACTTGTGCGTGCCCCAGTTGGGGTGAATCTCGTGCTCAAACAGCATATGGCCGTTAAAGGTAGCAAGGCCGTGGGAGTCGGCGCAAAAACCGCCGGGCACCCAGTCCATGATCACGCCAATGCCTGCCTCGTGGCACGCATCGATAAAGTGCATGAGCTGCTGCGGGTTGCCGTAGCGCGACGTGGCGGCGTAGTAGCCGGTCGTCTGGTAGCCCCAGGAGCCATCGAAGGGATGCTCCATGAGCGGCATGACCTCGATATGCGTGTAACCCATGTCGCGCACGTAGTCCACGAGCTCCACCGACAGGTCGTCGTAGGTGTAGAACTCGCCGCGCTGCGCGGGGAAGGGGTCCATGGGACCGGGGTAGTTGCCGAACTCGTCCGGCTCGCCCTGCGGCGCGTCGCCGTGGCGCTTCCACGAGCCAATATGCACCTCGTAGATGTTGAGCGGCTGCGACATGTGGTTGTGACCGGCGCGGCGCTTGAGCCACGCGGCATCGTTCCACTTATAGCCGTCGAGTGTCCACAGCACGCTCGCAGTACCCGGAGGGCACTCGGCCTTAAAGGCATACGGATCGGCCTTATAGAGCTTTTCTCCCTCGTTTGTCTCGATGAGATACTTATAGAGCTGGCCCTGCTCGGCGCCAGGAATAAAGCCTTCCCAAATAGCGCTCGTATGCACGGGCACCAGCGGGTTGGCTTCCTCATTCCAATCGTTAAATTCGCCAATGACATGGACGCTCTTTACGTCGGGCGCCCAAACGCAAAAGCGCCAGCCGCGCGTACGGTTCTGCGTGTCGGGGTGCGCGCCCATCTTTTCCCAGCTGCGCTCCCACATGCCAATGCCAAACAGATAGACATCGTCCTTAGAGAGTTCCGGCGCGTGCGGGGCGGCTTTACGGGTAGCGGGCTTTTTGGTTGCTGGCTTTAGCTTTGTATCGCTCACGTTTGATCCCATCATGACGCGGCAGCGTGTTGCCTTGGTGACTAGATGCGAAAGGTCCAAGGCTGCACGAATCGAAGGGACGGCGATAGTTCTATGATTCGTTCCACCTCGCGTGCTCGGTGGAACTTTCGGCAGAAACTACGATAACACCTGTACGTTACTTTTATGAAGGAAAGTGGTTTTAGGGCGGCGTTTAATCGGTAAGCGCCATGTTTAGACCACTGGCAGAATTGCCGTGGTAAAACTCTTGACAGTTTTACCAATTAGGGTTTCAAGATTGTTAGTCTGACGTTTGGTAAAACGTTTTTAGCAGGTTGTTTACCATTTGACATCGAAAGGTACTTTTATGTCCCAGACCGCCGCTCCCAATGTCGCTTTTATTTTCGATTGCGACGGCACGCTGGTTAATAGCACCCCCGTTTGGGCCTATGCCCAGCCCGAGTTATTGCACCGCCACGGAGTTGACGTGACGGTCGACGATTTTGCCCAGTTTGAGCATTTGTCGCTCGAGGACGAGTGCCAGGCCTACCACGACACCTGGGGCATTGGAGCGAATGGCGAGGAGCTGTATCGCGAGCTGAGCGACATCCTGATCGATGGGTACTCCAAGGTGCCGCCGCGCGAGGGGCTCCTGGCATTTTTGGAGCAGACGAATGCGGCGGGCATTGCCTTGTGCGTTGCCACGTCCACGCCGGCCGAGTTGGTTACGTCTGCGCTTGCGGGCGCCGGGCTCGACGCGTACATGGAGTTTGTTACCACGACGGGCGAGGCAGGACGCTCCAAACAGTTCCCCGACGTATACGAGCTGGCGCTGCGCCGCCTAGAAGAGCGCCACGGGCACAAGTTTGAGCGCGCGTGGGTGTTTGAGGACGCCGTCTTTGGCCTAAGGAGTTCTGGGGTCGCCGGCTTTAAGCGTGTAGGTATTTATGACCCGCACGGCCGCATGAAGCGCGACGATGTGCGCGCCAACTGCGATATCTTTATCGACAGCTACGAGGAGCTGGATCTGGCCCGCCTGCTTGCGTTTGAGGGATAGGCGAGAGCTGTGGCTTGTAAGGTATTAGTGGTTTGCGGCTCGCCCTTGGTGGCGAGCGCGGATCTGTTGCGTAGGCTAGTAGGGGAGTGCGACCACGTTGTCGCCGTGGACCGCGGGCTCGATGCGCTGCTGAGCGCGGGGCTAGGCTGCGACGTTTATGTGGGGGATGCCGACACGGTGAGCGATGCGGGTCGTGCGTTGGTCGATGCCGCCGAAGCCTTTGAGGTAGAGCGCCACGACCCGTACAAGGACTATACCGATCTGGCGTTGGCGCTCGATTCCGTCCGACGTCGCTGGCCAGGTGCCGAAGTGGTAGCAACCTGCGCCACCGGCGGCCGTCCGGATATGGCGCTTTCCGTACTGGGGCTGCTCGCTGGCTATGAGGATGCCCCGGTCTGGATTGCTGAGGACAAGGTAGTCGCCCGCATCCTACACACAGGCGAATCCTGGACCATCGAAGGCGCTGAGGGCAAGACATTCTCCATCATCGCCATCGCCACCAACACCGAGGTAAGTGAACACGGCCTAGAGTGGGAGCTAGACCACAGCCCCCTGGGATTACTAGCTGACACTGGAATATCCAATGTAGTCAGGAGAACGGCCAAGATCCAAGTCCACACCGGCACCGCCATCGCTTACCTATATCAATTGGCTCAATAGGCATTTAAAGTCTCACCCAAAAAAGTCCTTGCACGTCGAGCCAACTTCCCCTATAGTATCTCCTCGTCACGGGGGCGTAGCTCAGCTGGGAGAGCGCTTGACTGGCAGTCAAGAGGTCAGGGGTTCGATCCCCCTCGTCTCCACCATCGTGAATAAAAAGGCCTTCGGAATTCCGAAGGCCTTTTTTCATGCCAAAATACCTCGCGCCACAAACCCATACCCACATCAACAAAAAGTTGCACAATTTATTTCCCATGTCTGTACATAGTTTGTTATCCAAACGCAATTACCAGTGCAGCTCGCTGCTTCAGTTGGGCTTCAGGAACACTCCCAATTATTGCCAGCACCACAATAACCTGCGCCAACGTGAACAACATCCCACAACAACCCCCTTAAGCACGTCAAATGAACGAAATGTTGTCCAACGCAACCCAAATCAGTTTCACTAACAGCTTGTGCTAGGATACCTAACGTTACATGAGTTCAACTGTGCTCACGGCTTCAGTAAGCCACAAAGCGCAGGGTCGATCAGCATCCGGCCGTAACGGCGGTGTTAGAAAAACCACGAGCTCCAATATCGATTGCCATGCACGTTTTGCACTTGCTTTTGTGGCTATTTATAAGTTCGCATTAGAAGGTGCAATAAGTTGTTACGGCAAACCACAGCAGTCCTTCAGCTGTTTGCGTGCGGTCCAGTTTTGTACCCGCTTGACTGGTTCGCACGCAGCCAGCTGGAGACGCGGTCATTTTGCGATATACGTCCGCGTTTCTAGCAACTGCGCTTATACATACCGTTCACGGTGGGGCAGAGCCACGTGCTTGTCTGACTGGGCTCAGGGTTTGAATATGGAGCGCCTTCGCGCACAAGCGCCCTGGCGAAGCCATATCCAAATCACGTGAGCCATACGTAAGACAGCAAGGGGGTGGAGCTCGTGTGGTATGTGATCCAGGTCATTAACGGTCGCGAAGATGTAATGCGCGAGCGCATCGAGCGTATGGTGCCGGTGAGCGCCATGCAGGAGCTCTTTTATCCCCAATTTCAAACCGAGATTAAAGTTCACGGCGAATGGGTCAATACGACCAAGCCGCTCTTTCCCGGTTATCTTATCTGCGATACGGCAGATCCCCGCACCGTGCAACAGTATCTGCTACGCATGGACGACTTTGCCCGGGTGCTTTCCCAGGACGGTCAGTTTGTGCCGCTGGCAAAAGAAGAGGTTCAGCTTATTGGCGGCTTTACGCATAGGGGAGACCGCGTAGTGCCCATGAGCGAGGCCTTAAAAGACGGCGACCAAGTCGTAGTGACGGCAGGTCCGCTGCTGGGCCACGAAGGCCTTATCAAAACCATTAATAGACGCAAGAGCACTGCTTATCTGGAGCTCAACCTGTGCGGCCGACGCGTAACTACGCGCGTTGGCCTTGCCGTGCTTTCGGCCGAGCAGCGCGTCATGCGCAACCTTAAAAAGGCAATCGCCTAGCTGCAGACGGTCGCTACACAGAACAGGGAGGATCCCCCGACCCGGGGACGAAGTGTTGGAAGAGAACGTGTCGGATAAAACAGAATATGAAACGGATGCGCCAGCGGGTGCGGCGCTGATTGCTCAGGCCATGGACCGACGTGAGGGCACCGGCCGCTACAGGGCCATGCAATCCATCATGGACTGGGATCGCTCGCGCCTAGCCTACCGCACCGTTAAGCGCGCTTTCGACATCGTGTTCAGCGGTGTTGTGCTCGTGGTCATCGCGATTCCCAGCCTGGTGCTCGCGGCACTCATCCGCCTGGAGAGCGAGGGCAGCCCCTTCTACAGCCAGATCCGCGTGGGACAGACCCGCCCCGACGGTAGCCTGACCACCTTCCGCATGTGGAAGTTCCGTTCCATGTACAAGGACGCCGACGAGCGTCTCGCCGAGCTCAAGGGGCAGAACGAGATCGCCGGAGCCATGTTCAAGATGAAGGAGGACCCCCGCGTCACCAAGATCGGCAGGTTCATCCGCAAGCACTCCATCGACGAGTTCCCGCAGTTTCTGAACGTGTTCCTGGGCCAGATGTCCGTCGTGGGTCCTCGTCCGCCGCTGCCCAACGAGGTTGCAGAGTACACCGAGTACGACCTGCAGCGCCTGGCCGTAAAGCCGGGGATTACCGGATGGTAGCAGGTGACCGACCGCAATTCAACGGGTTTCAACGGAATGGTCCAGCGCGACCTGGAGTACATCGCCAAGCGCGGACCCGTCACTGATCTCAAGATTATCGTCCTCACGGTGATCGAGGTTATCACCGGCAAGGGGGCGTGCTAGATGGATCTCTCGAAAGCAAAGGTTTGCATTCCCAGCTCCAGTGGTGGACACCTAACGCATATGTGGCTACTCAAGCCTATATGGTCGCAAGCCGTCGAACGGTTTTGGGTAACGTTCGACAAGGAGGACGCGAACTCGCTGCTCAAGGACGAGCGCGTCATCCACTGCCATTACCTAACAAATCGAAATATCCCCAATTTATTGAAGAACACTGTTCTTGCCTGGAAGGTGTTGCGGAAGGAGCGTCCTGACCTGATTATCTCGTCTGGAGCTGCCGTGGCAGTTCCTTTCTTCGTGCTGGGCAAGCTGCTGGGTGCCAAATGCGTTTACGTAGAGGTTTTCGACCGCGTGGATAAGCCGACCATGACAGGTCGGATGCTCAACGGGATCGCTGACCTGTTCGTTGTCCAGTGGCCGGAGCAACTGGAAGTGTACAAGCACGCCGTGAACCTCGGCTCGATTTTCTAAGAAGTGGTCGAATGATTTTCGTTACCGTGGGCACCCACGAGCAGCAGTTCAATCGCTTGGTCAAGGCTGTCGACGAACTCAGGGCGGACGGGATACTTACGGAACCGGTTTTCATTCAGACAGGCTATTCAACATATGAGCCTATCCATTGTGATCACTCGCGTTTTGTGCCGTTCCATCAGATGAAGAATTATATGGAAGTTGCGGATGTGGTGATTACGCATGGTGGCCCTTCGAGCTTCATTGAGGCGATGGCGGCCGGGAAGGTCCCTGTTGTTGTTCCGCGTCGAGGGGACCTTGGCGAGCACGTGAATGATCATCAAGCGGATTTCGTTCGCATTGTGGCGGAGCGTCAGGGCGGTATCGTGCCTATTTATGACGTTAAAGAGCTGCCTCAAGCAATAGAGCGAGCCCGTGAACTTTCATGCGGAGCCTATTTTAAGAGCCATAACTTAGAGTTCTGTAAGGAGCTCTGTGGTTTGATTGAGGAGCTTTAACCCCATGATACCCAAGAAGATTCATTACATTTGGTTTGGCGGTAATCCGCTTCCCCCTCTAGCTGAACGCTGCATTGCTTCATGGGAAAAATATATGCCAGGCTACGAGATCGTTCGTTGGGACGAATCAAACTTTGATACTGATTGCTGTGATTATGTTAGCGAAGCTATAAGCGTAAAGAAATGGGCATTTGCAAGCGACTATGCGCGATTCAAGATTTTGTTTGAGCATGGAGGGGTCTACTTAGATACTGATGTCGAGCTTTTGAAGCCTCTAGATGAAATTATTCAAAGAGGCCCTTTTATGGGTTTTGAACAGGATTTCAGCTCTGGTGCTGCCGGCGCTGTCGCTCCGGGGCTTGGCCTTGCGGCCAATCCGGGGCTTGGCCTCTACAAGACTATCCTCGATTCCTATGAGTCTGATCACTTTATAAAGACTGGTGGTGTCTACGACCAGACCACTGTCGTTGTTCGTACAACTGATATTCTTAAAGGCCTTGGACTTGAAGATAAACCTGGCATCCAGGAAGTTGCTGGGATAACTATTTATCCAAGTGAATATTTTTGTCCAAAGGATTTCCTTACGCATGAGATTAACGTAACTGAAAATACGTATGCTATTCATCATTTCGACGGATCATGGGCTGGACCGGCAACGCATTTTAAGCATAAAGTTATGAGAGCGGTTGGCCCTAGAGGGGTTATTCTTTTCAAGGCGTTTAAGAACATAATTAAGGGCGATCGTTAATGAGCAACACATTATTAACGATATTTACACCGACCTATAATCGTATTAATGAGCTTGAGCGCCTGTATTCATCACTAATATCTCAGACCGACTTTCGATTCGAATGGCTCATTGTGGATGATGGATCGACTGACGATACTGAGAACATGGTTGTCTCTTGGTTAGACGCGTCGCCCTTTCCTATTCGATATATCAAACAGCCGAACTCTGGAAAACACGTTGCACATAATCTTGGTGCTGCAGAGGCATCTGGAGAGTATTTTATTTGCGTTGACTCGGACGACTGGCTTGAGCCCAACGCCGTGGAGACTATCTTGCACGACATAACAGCTTTGGATACGGAAGAAGGTCTTCTGTATCCAAAGCTGTTTGCGCACCAAACAGCTTTGGATACATTGTTTCCCGATGGTGCTGACAAGATTGAGCTTGCCGATATGCGCATGAAATACGGTCTCGTCATCGAGACGGCGATTGTCTTTAACACTGATGTTTTAAGGCGGCATTCATTTCCCGTTGTTCAGGGCGAGCGTTTCATTCCTGAAGGCTCGGCTTACTACGACTTCGTTGCTCCCGAGCTGTTTTGCGTGCACAACGAGCCCTTTTACAGATGTGAATACCTCGAGGAAGGTCTCACCAAAAACATCTGGAAGAATTGGCTGGGCAGCCCCGTGGGTACGCGCATGGCACTTGTCAAGCGACATGAATCTGCCAGGCGGTACTCGGGCGCTCGAGCGCTGAGGGAAAGAATTTCAGCCCTCGTCGGAATCGAGTCCCTGAACATGGCGGTCGCTGAGCCCACCTTATCCGGAATCGTTTCTAATAGGGTATTGGCCCTCCTTGTATTCCCCTTGTCTGTGCTGGTCGAAAGGAGACGTTTTGGAAGGAAAGTATCTTGATTAAGCGCAAGGCTGCCATAAAGCAATACACCGACATGAATGCGGGGAACGTTTCCTCCATGAGAGTCGTGGACCTTCTGTACTGCGCGTATCTTTTCTCGGTTGTGTTTATGAGCACGCTTGGCCTGAGCGCTGGTGACGATATTTATGTCGCCTGCGTCGGGCTCGGTGCCGCATTCGCGGTTATTAGGTTTCTTGCTATGGACTTTGATCCGCGCTTCTTCTTGATTGCGATGGGTCTTGCAGCCCTCGGCGTCATCGAGCTGGTTGTTAGCAAACGGTTCACCCTGCTTCTTACGGTCATGCTGTTGGTTGGCGCCAAGGACATTGATATCAAGAGGGTGCTACTTACATTTCTGACCGCGAAAATCGTAGGACTTCTTTTCGTAGTGCTGTTTGCCGCTACGGGTATTTATGAAGTTGAATTTTACCAGTATTATAAAATGGCGACAGACACATACATTCAGCGAGTCCTTGTAAACGGCTCCTCTACCAACGTCATGCACTTGTCTTTTCTCACGGTCGTCTTCTTGACGCTCTATATGAAAAGGGGAAATTGCGGAATTGTCGTCTACCTCGTGTTTGCCGTTTTGAACATCTTGTGTGAATACATCACGGGCAGTTACATCGGCCTGTTCCTCGGCATGGGTGGTCTGCTCCTGTTCTATGTACTTCAGCATTCAGGGAAGATAAGGGAACTGTTCGTCAGGTTCTCAACGGCCGTCCTCCCGCTTCTTATTGCATTTTCGTTTGGAACTGCGTTGCTCTATGGGAGAAACGGTTTTGTCGGCGTTCTCGATAGGATTTTTCAGGGTCGTATCTATTACAACAACTTCTTTCTCAGTAACTACACGGCAAGCCCATTCGGTCATGGCATGCTGACCTCAGAGGGTAATTTTGACAATAGCTACGTCTTCGTCTTCGTTGCCTACGGATTAATTGCCTTCATTTTGCTATTCGGATCAATGCAGTTAATTGTTAAACGGCTTAAAGAAACACGCGATTGGGCATCTCTTGCATTTGTGGTTATTTACATGATTGCAGGTCTGAGTGAAAGTTTTTACCCGGCTGCTGCTGTCAATCCATCCTTATTTCTGCTTGTTCCATTACTTAGCTTTAA
This sequence comes from Collinsella sp. AM16-21, assembly GCF_003471905.1. Classification (NCBI taxonomy): domain Bacteria; kingdom Bacillati; phylum Actinomycetota; class Coriobacteriia; order Coriobacteriales; family Coriobacteriaceae; genus Collinsella; species Collinsella sp. AM16-21. The sequence goes on along the minus strand of NZ_QRKJ01000004.1, from coordinate 7,654 downwards.
TGGGAATTTTGATATGCGAAGCAGGGCTGCGTCCTGAATAAACAATCTACTTTATAAAACCTTGAGACCTTGTTCGTGATGGGAATAGCTTACCATGTCACAAGAAATATCGTATTCATCTAGCGAAGGCAACTTTGCACCAGTTGCGATTACAACGTTGAGTAGAATCGAGTGCCTAAAAACAACGATTGATTCTCTCGGTAGATGCCATTGTGCCGAGTACACTGACGTCTATATTTCAGTCGATTATCCTCCGAATACAAAATATAAGTCTGGTTATGTGGAAGTCTGTAATTATCTGAACACAATTCATGACGACCATCCGTTTAAATCGCTAAATCTATATTTTCATAAGGCTAATTTAGGCCCGTTTGAAAACTATCTTTGGCTCGTACGTCTAATCCTCTCAAAATATAATTCGATTATCATTTGGAAGATGATAACGAGCCTGCCCCTTGTTTCTTAGATTTTTGCAACAAGGGGCTTCAAATTTACGCTACCGATAACGATGTTGTTGTAATTAATCCTTCTGATTACGTTTGGTGTGGAGATGGATACACTCCATTACTTAGAAGCATAAACACTGATGATTGCAATACCGAGAAACGACAAATGCTATGGCATGGCATGGCATCCTGGAGTGAATGTATCCTACCGTATTACAACTTTGTTCTAGATCAATCAATCCTATCAATTGGCGATCATCCGTCAGCTTTATTAAAGCTATTCAAACGCTCCAAGACCCTCTGCTACCAATATCTCAAGGACACATATAACACTAGAGCCAAAGCGCCCTGGCACAATGGACGACTTTACTCTATTGATATGACATGGGATGTTGCCATGATTGTATTTGACAAGGTCGCCATTTGCCCTATCGAAAACTTGCAACGTGACTTAGGGGTCGTGGGTAACGGCCATAGCTTTACAAAAGCGTTCTCTAATTCAGCAGAACTACAGAATCGAAAACTAAAAGAAGAACCAGAATTTGACTTTGTGAACCCCCAAGACGCTGCCCTAAACATGGATGAGCTTATTCTTCACGACAAATTTCAGTCAAAACCTTGGTGGAAATGGGCATTCTTAATCACTGGTTATCTAGCGAAGTATTTACAGAGAAAGCTGACTGGAAAATCTCAAAAGCTAATCAACCCGTGGAGCGAAAATGACAAGTAGACAGGAGCCATCACTTAAACAAGAGACACTTTCCTCTTTAATTTGGAAACTATTTGAAAGGGGAGGAAATGCAGTTGTTCAACTCGCCGTACAGATTGTTATGGCGCGTCTGCTTGCCCCTGAAGAGTTCGGTGCCCTAGCAATTATTCTTGTCTTCGTTAACATAGGCAATGCAATTGTTCAATCTGGCTTAAATACATCAATAGTTCAAGCTCAAACAGTTGAAGATTCCGATTTGTCGACAGTGTTCTGGTTGAGTTTTGGAACCTCGATTGTTCTGTGCTTGGTGGTCTATATTTCAGCACCAGCAATTGCGTCCTTTTACTCCTTGGATTATCTAATCTGGCCCTTACGTGTTATGGGTTTTTTGCTATTGGTCACAGCCTTCAATTCTGTTCAGGTGGCAATAGTACAGCGGGACCTTAAACTACGTAAGGTGTTTAATGCAACAATTGCAGCTGTCATCGTCTCTGGAATAGCTGGTATTGTTGCAGCCACTGCAGGGGCCGGTCTTTGGGCTTTAGTTCTTCAGCAACTAATTTATCAATTTAGCAACTGTCTTTTTTTGGGCTTCCAGGTTAAATGGTTTCCGAAGCCCATATTTAATAGGTCGAAAGCTCGCAAGCATTTTAGTTTTGGCTGGAAACTCCTCGTTTCTGGTTTATTGGATCAAGGCTATCAATCTCTTTCAGATTTAATTATAGGTAAGCAATTCAGCGCCTCAGACCTCGGCTTAGTTTCTCAGGGAAAAAAGTACCCCCAGGCTCTGGGGGGCATGTTGGATGGGGCAATTCAGCCTGTCATGCTATCAGCCATTTCGCGTGTTCAAGCTGATACCGATCAGGTGAAGCGATTAGTACGAAGGGCCCTAAAAACATCAACCTTTATTATTGTTCCAGCTATGACGCTATTTGCAGTAGCGGCTAAACCGATTGTTGTCTTATTACTAGGAGAGAAATGGCTGCCTTGTGTACCGTTTCTGCAGATGTATTGCTTTATATACGCCCTATTACCAATACACACCACTAACCTGCAGGCACTTAACGGCATGGGGCGTTCTGATCTGTTCCTGAAGCTTGAACTTATCAAAAAGGCCTATGGAATCTGCTTCATTTTGTTTGCTGCCTTTATATTAAAGGACGTCTACCTAATGGTAGCCATGTATATGATTACCGGCATCATCTCAACATTTGTTAACGCTTATCCCAACAAACGGGTTATCGGATACTCTTATTCTGACCAAATACGCGATATCGCTCCTGCATTTGTGATTTCAGCAATTGCAGGAGGACTTGCACTGTTTTGCGGTTCATTTGTCGCCTCGCCTGGACTTCAAATTCTTGTCGTAATTGCCGTAATGGCAATTACCTACTTTGGTATCGCAGGCATTTTTAAACTCGAAGCCTTTGAATACCTCATCAATACCTTTAGGGATTTCTTGGGTGCTAAACGTCGTTAAAGACGTTGTGTCAATACTGTAACCGTTTTAGTCATCGTTCTTTGAAAGTTGCATAGCGAAGGGAAGGTACCTGATATGGGTAACCGCATTCTTGTCACACGATCATCCATGCCTCCTATGGAGGAATACTTTGAAGAGGTCGCACCTCTTTGGGATAGCCATTGGCTTACCAATATGGGTGTTGAGCATAAGAAGCTCGAGGCAGACCTCAAGGAGCGTTTGGGGATCGACAACCTTGCTCTGTTCACGAATGGTCACAATGCTCTAGAGTGCATCCTCGAGGCCATGGCTCTTCCGACCGGTGGAGAGGTCATCACAACACCGTTCACCTTTGCCTCGACCACTCACGCTATCGTGCGAAAGGGACTTACTCCCGTTTTTGCCGATGTGAATCCCGTGAATCTAACGTTGGATCCCGAGAGCATTGAACGATTAATCACCCCGCGCACCTGCGCCATCGTGCCCGTCCATGTATACGGTAATCTTTGCGATGTTGACGTCATCCAGGAGATCGCTGACCGTCACGGGCTGAAGGTCATCTACGATGCAGCCCACGCCTTCGGCGTCGAGCGCGTGAACGAGGACGGAAGCAGCAATAGCGCGGCGGCATTCGGCGATGCGGCCATGTTCAGCTTCCATGCAACCAAGGTATTCAACACCATCGAAGGCGGTTGCGTCTGCTTCAAGGACGAAGATCTGTATCCGCTGCTCAATCAATGGAAGAACTTTGGAATCACGGGACCCGAGGACGTCGAGTACGTGGGTGGCAACGCCAAGATGAATGAGTTCTGCGCGGCTATGGGCGTCTGCAATCTTCGTCACCTGGACGCCGAGATTGGCAAGCGCAAGGCCGTTGCTGAGCGTTATTGGGACAACCTTGAAGGCACGGCCGGCGTGACCGTTTTCCGTCCCGCCAATAACATCCGCCACAACTATGCGTACCTTCCAGTGCTGTTCGATCCGAGTGTCTTCGGAGCATCGCGCGATGACGTTTTCGATGCCCTGGACAAGGTTGGCGTCGGCGCACGCAAATACTTCTATCCGTTGGTCAACGATTACGCTTGCTACAGAAGCGTGTACTCCAGCGACCGCACCCCTGTGGCCAAGAAGGCTGCGACTGAGGTTATCACGCTTCCCATGTATGCCGACCTAGCGTTAGAGGACGTCGACCGCATTTGCGAAACGGTGTTGAATTCAGGAAAGGAAAACTGATGAGTAAGACACTTCTCCTTCTTGGCGGAGCACGCTATGCGCTACCGGTTATTAAGGCGGCGCACGAGTTGGGCGCGAAGGTCGTTACTTGCGATTATTTACCGCATAACTATGCGCACGCTTTCTCGGATGATTACATCAATGCGAGCATTATCGATAACGAGGCTGTGCTTGCCGCTGCTAAACAATGCAAGGTGGACGGAATTATGTCGTTTGCAGCAGACCCGGGTGTGGTGTCCGCGTCATATGCTGCCGAGAAACTGGGGCTGCCGTTCCAGGGAAGCTATGAGGCGGTCAGCATTCTTCAAGATAAAGAGCGCTACCGCGCCTTCCTTCGCGACAATGACTTTAATTGTCCCGAGCTTCATATCTACCGCTCTGCCGACGAGGCCATGAAAGAAGCCGATTCGATTGCTTATCCCGTGATTGCCAAACCGGTTGATTCGGCTGGATCGAAGGGCTGCTCGCGCGTGGATGGCCCCGAGGATCTTAAGGCGGCGATTGAGTACGCTCTCGAGTTTTCGCGTGATGGGCGCTGTATCGTCGAGCAGTTTTTGGAGAAGGAGGGGGACTCCTCCGATGCCGACGGATTCGTTAGCGGCGGAAAGTTCTCGTGCGTGAGCTTTACCTCGCAGCTGTTCGATCCCTCCGTTCCAAATCCCTACACGCCCGCTGCGTATGCAATGCCAGCATCATTGCCGGCGTGGGCACAAATAGAGCTTGTCTCGGAATTGCAGCGATTGGCCGATCTGTTGGGCCTTCGTGACGGCGTATTCAACATTGAGACCCGCGTGGCAACCGATGGCAGGGCCTACATTATGGAGAGCTCTCCGCGCGGCGGCGGTAACCGACTGTGCGAGATGCTCAAATATGCCACCGACGGCAAGACCGATCTTGTCATGGCGGCGGTGAAGGCCGCTCTCGGCGAACCCGTTGGCAATCTTTCGATGCCCGCTTATGACGGTTTCTGGTATCAGCAGATGCTTCACTCTGATCGCGACGGGGTGTTCACAGGTATGGAGTATGCAGCTGATTTCGCCGTCTCTCATCTTGCCGAAGAGCAGCTGTGGATTGAGCCCGGCGCCAAAGTCGAGGCGTTCACGGCAGCAAATCATGCATTTGGATCGGTATTCCTAAGGTTCGACACACAAGCCGAGCTTGATGAATTTCGCGCCGAGCCGAGTGAGTTCATGAGGGCGAAGGTGGGCTAACCGTGAAAAAGAGGATTGTAGTAATCGGCGCAACCGGCAACACCGGTGCATACCTTACCGAAGATCTAGTAAATCACCTGCCTGCAGATGAATATGAGGTGTTTGCCGCCGGTCGTAGAGAGACGAATTTTTTCAATCGCTACAACATTGGTTATACAAGTGTAGATATGTCCGATGCTTCTACTCTAGAGCAGCTCCCCCAAGAGGGCGTCCAGGCGGTGATTCTTCTTGCCGGTTTACTGCCAGCATATATGAGCGGCTATAACCCTTCCGATTATATTGACGTAAACAGCCGTGGAGCCCTTAACGTACTCGAGTATTGCTGTAAGACGGGTGCTGATCGCATTCTTTATGCTCAGACCATATCCGATGTGCTGGGTTCCGTTACTCCGGAAAACCCCGTAATTCATCCTTACGATGATCGCAATATTATTATGACTGGCGATCACACCGTCTATGCTCTTTCCAAATGCTTCGCCGTTGATTTGATCAAGCATTATCAGGCTGAGTACGGATTAAAAGGCTTTGTGTTTAGGCTTCCCACTGTCTACGCTTATACCCCTGACAAGACATACAACGTCGATGGAGTGCGCCGAACACTTGGATATCGATTGCTGATGGATCGAGCCATGGCAGGAGAAACGCTTGAAATCTGGGGCGATCCCACTCGCGCCAAAGATGTTGTAAACGTCAAGGACTTCTGTCAGCTCTTACGTAAAGCTGTGACCGTAGAGAACGTTGACGGCGGCTTCTTTAATGTGGGTACCGGCATCGGAACTTCAAACGAGGACTGGATTCGCGGCATCGCGAAGGTATTCAATCCAGATGGCGTTGAATCAAAGATTGTCTATCGTCCGGAAATGCCAAGCGGTCCTTCTTATGTAATGGATATCGAAAACTGTCGTGAGTTATTAGGCTACGAGCCGAAATATGACTTCTTACACTTTCTCGAAGACTTCAAGGCTGAAATGGCTCTCAATAGGTTTAAAGATCTGAGATAGAACCAAAGCCATCACCTATGCTAAATCTGAACCGAACGCTGAATCCTATCACGGAATATTAGTAAGAACGGTATCAGACTACTGAGAGATTTACGACCAATATATTATTTGTCCAAGCAGCCATAAGTGACTTGAGCAGTAATGCGCACTTTATTCGACTGCCGCTGAAGGGAAAACGTTGAAAGGCATAATTCTTGCAGGTGGGTCTGGCACTCGACTGCATCCGATTACTAAAGCCGTTAGCAAACAGCTTCTGCCAATTTACGATAAACCACTTGTGTACTACCCTTTGAGCGTTCTGATGCTAGCTGGAATCCGAGAGGTGCTTGTCATCTCGACGCCACGTGACCTGCCGGCGTTCAAGGAGCTTCTCGAGGACGGATCCGAGTTAGGCATGCGCCTAGAGTACGCAGAGCAGGCCAAACCTCGCGGTCTAGCCGAAGCTTTTACCATCGGACGTGACTTTCTTGCCGGCGAGCCGTGTGCGCTGGTGCTGGGTGACAACATGTTCCACGGCCAAGACCTCACTCGCGTGCTTACACGCGCAAAGGAGAAGGTCGAATGCCATGGTGGGGCCGTTGTGTTTGGATACCCCGTGCAGGACGCTAGAGCCTTCGGTGTGGTGGAGTTCGACCAGAACCATCGTGTGGTTGGCATCGAGGAAAAACCCGAGGTTCCAAAGTCGAACTATGCAGTGCCGGGACTGTACTTCTATGATGGACAGGTTTCCGATATCGCAGCAAACGTTAAGCCAAGCGCGCGTGGAGAGCTGGAGATCACGAGCATCAACAATGCCTACCTAGATCAAGGCCAACTATCGGTTGAGCTGATGGGGCGAGGCATGGCGTGGCTAGATACGGGCACGCCCGAGGGTCTTTTGAAGGCCGCAGAATACGTAGAGGCCGTGCAGAGCCGCCAGGGGTATTACATTGCGTGCCTGGAAGAAATCGCTTATCGCCGCGGTTTCATCGACCATAATCAGTTACACGAACTGGGCGAAGCGCTGAAGAAGACTGCGTATGGTAAGTATCTTTTGAATGTCGCAAACGAGACAAAGAGGGGGTAAATATGTCTGAGATTTTTGAACCCAAGAACATCATCGTCACGGGCGGCTGCGGCTTCATCGGCAGCAACTTCGTCCATTACGTGGTCAACAACCACCCGGACGTCCACGTGACCGTCCTGGACAAGCTGACCTACGCGGGCAACCCCGAGAACATCGCGGGCCTGCCCGCCGACCGCGTGGAGCTCGTCGTGGGCGACATCTGCGACGCGGAGCTGCTGGATCGCATCGTCCCGGGCCACGACGCGATCGTGCACTACGCCGCAGAGAGCCACAACGACAACTCCATCGCCGACCCGGAGCCCTTCCTTCGCACCAACGTGGAGGGCACCTTCCGCCTGCTGGAGGCCGTGAGGAAGCACGGCATCCGCTACCACCACGTCTCCACCGACGAGGTCTACGGCGACCTGGCGCTCGACGACCCGGCGAAGTTCACCGAGGAGACGCCGTACCACCCGTCCTCGCCGTACAGCTCGACCAAGGCCAGCTCCGACATGCTCGTGCGCGCCTGGACCCGCACCTATGGCCTGCG
>NZ_QRKJ01000039.1:0-1089 GCF_003471905.1 Collinsella sp. AM16-21 | reverse complement strand
GTTCGCGAAGCCCACTTCTCAAAACAAAGCAGGCGCCCCGGCCCTCGTGGAATAGATAAGGGGGAAGCATGAGCTTTACGAGTGTGGCGCTTCAGATGTTGACGGTTTCGCTGCCTATTTTGTTGGGGTGGTGTATCGCCAAGCTGGGGTTTATGAAAGCGGAGTTCGAGCGCGAGCTGTCGCATCTGCTGTTGCAGGTGGCGCTACCGTGCTTGGTGCTTTCGTCAGCGCTGGGCGATGATGTGAAGCTTCCGAGCATTGCCGAGACGTTTTCGCTCATGGGTCTGTCCTTCGTGATGTATGTGGTGGCGACCGTTATCGCGTTTGCCGTCACCGCTGCTCTTCGCGTTCCCAAAGGGACAGAATGCTCGTATCGCTTCGCTGTGCTTTTCGGTAATGCCGGGTTTATCGGTTTTCCGGTTATTTCGGCGGTGTTGGGAAAACAAGCGCTGTTGTATGCATCGATTGCGCTTATCCCCCTAAACCTTCTTATGTTTACCGTCGGTGCCATGTTATTTAGCGGAATGGATGGCGGCCTTAAAAAGCAGATGCGCAATATTGCCGCCTGCTGCAAGAGTCCTGGTCTCATTGCAAGTGCTGTTGTGCTTGGGATCGTGCTAACCGGATGGACCGATTGGGGCGTGTTGGGCGACTCGATTTCCATCGTTGGCACCATGACCACTCCAGCGGCATTGTTGCTCATGGGATCGTCTATCGCCAAGTACCGTCCGCTCGAGATGCTTACCAACTGGCGCGCCTATGTCGCCGTGGCGTTTCGCCTGGTTGTCGTGCCGGTGGCATGTCTTGCCGTCGCGCGCTTGTGGCCCGGCATGACGCCCATGTTTATCGCGACGCTTGTGCTCGAGATGGCAATGCCGGTGGGCAGCAACGGTACGCTGTACTGCCTACAATACGGCAAGGATGCACGCCCCATGATGCAGTGCACGTTTTTGTCGATCATCTGCTCCATTTTGACCATCCCACTCGTAGCCACACTGTGCGGGTAGGCATTCGGGACGGTCTCGCGCTGGGGCCTTGCCCGGCTGGGCGGCCTTGCTCCGGGAAGTGGGCTTCGCGAACTTCCCGGAG
>NZ_QRKJ01000038.1:0-1267 GCF_003471905.1 Collinsella sp. AM16-21 | reverse complement strand
GGCCCGAAAGAAAGGTAGGAGGCCATGACGAAAGGTCTGCACGTGCCTTCCGAGATCGGCAAGCTCAGGAAGGTCTGCCTGCACCGTCCCGGCGACGAGCTCCTCAACCTGCCGCCCGACGAGCTCGAGCGACTCCTGTTCGACGACGTCCCGTTCCTGGAGGTCGCGCAGCAGGAGCACGACACCTTCGCCCAGATCCTGAGGGACCAGGGCGTGGAGGTGCTCTACCTCGAGAACCTCGTCGCAGAGGTGTTCGACCAGGTCCCCGGCGCCCGCGCCGAGTTCACCGACCAGTACATCGCCGAGGCAGGCATCCGCGGCCAGCACATGCCGCAGATCGTCCGCGAGAAGCTGGACTCCATCGAGGACAACTTCGAGTTCGTCAAGAAGACCATGGCCGGCATGACCAAGGCCGAGATCGACATGCCCCTCACGGCGTCCACGACCCTCGACTCCCTGGTCAACTCCGAGTCCGAGTCCGACCTGATCATCGACCCGATGCCCAACCTCTACTTCACCCGCGACCCGTTCGCGGTCGTCGGCGAGGGCGTCAACCTCAACCGCATGTACTCGGTCACCCGCAACCGCGAGACCCTGTACGGCAAGTACGTCTTCAAGTACCACCCCGACTACAAGGACGTCTCCCTGTACTTCCGCCGCGACTGCCAGTTCCACACCGAGGGCGGCGACGTGCTGAACATCAACGAGAAGACCCTCGCCGTCGGCATCTCCCAGCGCACCCAGGCCGCAGCCATCGACGTCATGGCCCAGAACATCTTCTGGAACTCCGACTCCAAGGTCGAGCGCATCCTGGCCTTCGACATCCCCGTCTCGCGCGCCTTCATGCACCTCGACACGGTCTTCACCCAGATCGACGTCGATAAGTTCACGATCCACCCCGCCATCATGGGCACCCTGCGCGTCTACGAGCTGACCGCCGGCAAGAACCCGGGCGACGTGAACATCCGCCTGATCGAGGACACCCTCGAGCACGTCCTGGAGGACGCCACCGGCGTCGACCAGGTCAAGCTGATCCCCTGCGGCGGCGGCGACCCGATCGCGGCCTCCCGCGAGCAGTGGAACGACGGCTCCAACACCCTGTGCGTCGAGCCCGGCAAGATCTGCGTCTACGCGCGCAACACCGTCACCAACGACGTGCTGTACAAGGAGGGCCTGGACCTTCTCGTCGTGCCCTCCGCCGAGCTCTCCCGCGGCCGTGGCGGCCCGCGCTGCATGAGCATGCCCTTCTGGCGCGAGGACCTCTAAG
>NZ_QRKJ01000037.1:0-1354 GCF_003471905.1 Collinsella sp. AM16-21 | reverse complement strand
GGCTTATAGGACAAAATGTGTGTCCCGATAGAACATCCGTTTCCATCCATTAATCCAGCCAGAACGGGTACGGGTCCCTGTGGTGGAGGTCCTCCCACACGGCCCTGTCGCCCCACTCCGGCCCTCCGTCCTCGCGCGACGGCGAGGCGGAGTAGACGCTGAACAGGAAGTCGATGTCCGCGTCGGTCGGCATCGCGGCGAGCTTCTCGCGCGCCGTCCTCGAGTCCCCGGAGTGCGCATGGCACCACCAGAACACCGCCTTCACGCGCTTGACCGACGTCAGCCCCCGGTGGTTGCGCAGGACGGCCCTCAGCTGCGAGTTCACCCCTCCCTCGATCATGTTGTTGGTCGACGGCAGCGGTCCGGCCTTGGCCAGGGCGGGGTCGAGGTAGGTGAACAGCGTCCCCGCCGACACCAGCGACGACAGCGACGAGCGCGCCCGCCTCAGCCTCTCGTGGGTGTAGACCCTCCTGCCGTCCACCACGGTCCTGTCCTCCAGGAAGTCGGCCCAGAACCCGCACCAGTCGAGGTAGCGCTCGACCCAGAGCTCGGCCTGGTGCAGCGTCTCGATGCCCATGAGGTCGCGCGCGATGAGGTAGAGCTCGCGCCCCGCCTGGAGCTTCGGCCGCGTCGTCGTGTAGCGCTTGACCTGCGAGAAGGCGTGGAAGGTGCACCTCTGGACCCTGGTGCGCGGCCAGGTCTCGCGCACGGCCTTGGCGAACCCGCTCCCGCCGTCGGTGACGACCACCTCGGGCGCCGGGATCGGTGCCATGAGGGCCGACCACGCCCTCGAGTTCTCCGACCTGGCCATGTACCAGGAGACCACCCTCTCGCCGCTGCAGCATATGAGAACCACGAGGTCGCGCGCGACCCAGATCCCGTCGGCGTAGAGCACGCGGTGGAGCTCGCCGTCGGGGACGGGCATGGGCCAGACCTCCCAGAACTCGGCCGTCCTGCGCCTGAAGGACCGCCCGCCGCCCGGCATCGCGGCCTGCGAGTCCTTCGAGAGGAGCCACCCGAGGAACTCCTCGAGCCTCGCCGCCGTGTCGTCGTACCTCAGCGTCGTCGACGCGCCGCAGGCCGTGCACCTCCACCGCTGGGACCCCGATGAGGTCCTGCCGTTGCGCTTGGTCCGACCGCCGCAGTAGGGGCAATAAACGGCCTTCATGGGCACCTCTTCCGAAAGGGTGTTTAACGGTTCCGGAAAAGGGTATCTACCGGCGGGAACGATAGGCAACCGGACACACATTCTGTCCGGGCGGTTAAAAGCGGGCACGGAATTTAAACGGCTGAAAAAGGGGCATCGACCTGCGCCGATGCCCCTAAAGTGGACACACATTTTGTCCTATAAGCC
>NZ_QRKJ01000036.1:0-1642 GCF_003471905.1 Collinsella sp. AM16-21 | reverse complement strand
CTCTCAAGGTACGCGGGTGCGACCCCGGGGACCGGGTGCTGCGGGGACTTCATCCTGGCCAGACATCGACCGGACGGGCTCCTGCCCTCTATTCGAGTTAAAGTGTTTCTCTCTAAGAACGTATCTCCCTAGAAAGGAGGTGATCCAGCCGCACCTTCCGGTACGGCTACCTTGTTACGACTTCACCCCCCTCACCCTCCACACCTTCGGCGCCTCCCCCCTCTCGGTTGGGCCGGCGACTTCGGGTGCAGACGACTCGGGTGGTGTGACGGGCGGTGTGTACAAGGCCCGGGAACGCATTCACCGCGGCATGCTGATCCGCGATTACTAGCAACTCCGACTTCATGGGGGCGGGTTGCAGCCCCCAATCCGAACTGGGGCCGGCTTTCCGGGATCCGCTCCCCCTCGCGGGGTGGCATCCCTCTGTACCGGCCATTGTAGCACGTGTGCAGCCCAGGGCATAAGGGGCATGATGACTTGACGTCGTCCCCGCCCTCCTCCGCCTTGACGGCGGCGGTCCCGCGTGGGTTCCCGGCATCACCCGATGGCAACACGCGGCGGGGGTTGCGCTCGTTGCGGGACTTAACCCAACATCTCACGACACGAGCTGACGACAGCCATGCACCACCTGTATGGGCTCCTCTCGGCCACGGGGTCTCCCCCGCTTCACCCATATGTCAAGCCCTGGTAAGGTTCTTCGCGTTGCTTCGAATTAAGCCACATGCTCCGCTGCTTGTGCGGGCCCCCGTCAATTCCTTTGAGTTTTAGCCTTGCGGCCGTACTCCCCAGGCGGGACGCTTAATGCGTTGGCTGCGGCACGGGGGGATCGTCCCCCCACACCTAGCGTCCATCGTTTACGGCTGGGACTACCAGGGTATCTAATCCTGTTCGCTCCCCCAGCTTTCGCGCCTCAGCGTCGGTCTCGGCCCAGAGGGCCGCCTTCGCCACCGGTGTTCCACCCGATATCTGCGCATTCCACCGCTACACCGGGTGTTCCACCCTCCCCTACCGGACCCAAGCCGCGGAGGTTCCGGGGGCTTCGGGGGGTTGAGCCCCCCGCTTCGACCCCCGGCCTGCCGGGCCGCCTACGCGCGCTTTACGCCCAATGAATCCGGATAACGCTCGCCCCCTACGTATTACCGCGGCTGCTGGCACGTAGTTAGCCGGGGCTTCTTCTGCAGGTACAGTCTTGACTCTTCCCTGCTGAAAGCGGTTTACGACCCGAAGGCCTCCGTCCCGCACGCGGCGTCGCTGCGTCAGGGTTCCCCCCATTGCGCAAGATTCCCCACTGCTGCCTCCCGTAGGAGTCTGGGCCGTGTCTCAGTCCCAATCTGGCCGGTCGGTCTCTCAACCCGGCTACCCGTTGTCGGCACGGTGGGCCGTCACCCCGCCGTCTACCTGATGGGCCGCGGAGCCATCCCCTCCCGTCGGGGCTTTAGCCGGGGTGCCATGCGGCACCCCGGGGTATCCGGTATTACCCGTCCTTTCGGGCGGCTATCCCGGGGGAGGGGGCAGGTTCTCCACGTGTTACTCAGCCGTTCGCCACTCGCTTCCCTCCGGAGAGGGGTGCCGTTCGACTTGCATGTGTTAGGCGCGCCGCCAGCGTTCATCCTGAGCCAGGATCGAACTCTCCGTCCAAAAT
>NZ_QRKJ01000035.1:0-1791 GCF_003471905.1 Collinsella sp. AM16-21 | reverse complement strand
GTCCCGCGGGCCGCGAGGTGCGGTTCCGGAAGAGCTCGGGCGATTAGTGCGGCTCGGCTGAGGCTGTCGCCAGCCTTGCACCTGCCGTCTATCGACCAGGTAGTCTACCTGGGCCCTTACCGGAAGGAGAACTAATCCCTGGAACGGCTTCCCGCTTAGATGCCTTCAGCGGTTATCCGCGCCGCACGCGGCTACCCGGCCGTGCCGTTGGTCGACAACCGGTTCACCGGAGGTGCGTCCACCCCGGTCCTCTCGTACTGGGGGCAGCCTCCATCGATTCTCCTGCGCCCACGGAGGATAGGGACCGAACTGTCTCACGACGTTCTGAACCCAGCTCGCGTACCGCTTTAAACGGCGAACAGCCGTACCCTTGGGACCTGCTCCAGCCCCAGGATGCGATGAGCCGACATCGAGGTGCCAAACCTTGCCGTCGATGTGGACTCTTGGGCAAGATCAGCCTGTTATCCCCGGAGTACCTTTTATCCGTTGAGCGACGGCCCACCCACTCGGGGCCGCCGGATCACTAGAGCCTGCTTTCGCACCTGCTCGGCTTGTGGGCCTCGCAGTCAAGCCCGCTTGTACTCTTGCATTCAAAAGGACGGTTGCCGACCGTCCCGAGCGGACCTTCGCGCGCCTCCGTTACCCTTTAGGAGGCGACCGCCCCAGTCAAACTGCCCGCCTGGCACGGTCCCCGAGCCGGTTGACGGCCTCGGGTTAGGACGCCGGTCGCGCGAGGGCAGTATTCCAAGGGCGGCTCCCCGGGGGCTGGCGCCTCCGGATCGATGCCTCCTGCCTATCCTCTACACGCGGGACCAGCGGCCAATGCCAAGCTGCAGTGAAGGTTCACGGGGTCTTTCCGTCCTTCCGCGGGTAAGTCGCATCTTCACGACCAGTGCAATTTCACCGGGTCCATGGTCGAGACAGCGCCCAAGTCGTTGCGCCTTTCGTGCAGGTCGGAACTTACCCGACAAGGAATTTCGCTACCTTAGGACCGTTATAGTTACGGCCGCCGTTTACCGGGGCTTGGCTTCGGGGCTTCGCGCGATGCGCTAACTCCTCCGCGTGACCTTCCGGCACCGGGCAGGCGTCAGACCCTATACGTCGCCTTGCGGCTTCTGCAGAGTCCTGTGTTTTTGGTAAACAGTCGCTTGGGCCTCTCCACTGCGGCCCGCCTCCGCTCCCGGAGCAAGTCCGTTCACGTACGCGCGGGCACCCCTTCTCCCGAAGTTACGGGGCCATTGTGCCGAGTTCCTTGACCATGGTTGACCCGATCGCCTCGGTATGTTCTACCCACCCACCTGTGTCGGTTTGCGGTACGGGCGCGCACGCGCCTGCCTAGGGGTTTTTCTAGGGACCTCGGGCTCACTCGCTTCGCTTAAGTGCTTCGTCCGGAGCCTCGCCCTCCTGCGGACCGGATTTCCCTGGTCCGCGGGCCGCGCTCCATCACGGGGACGTCCAGAACCCCGCCGAGCCACCCCCATCCGTCGCCCCGTCGGTCGTAGCGCCGCGTGCGCGGTGCAGGAATGTCTGCCTGCTGCGCGTCGGCTACGCCTTCCGGCCTCGCCTTAGCCCCCGACTGACCCTGGGAGGATTAGCCTTGCCCAGGAAACCTCGGGTTCACGGCGGACGAGTTACTCTCTCGTCTCTCGCTACTCATGCCAGCATTCTCACTCCCATGCGCTCCACCGCCGGTCGCCCGGCGGCTTCCCCGCCCATGGGAAGCTCCCCTACCGATTCTATATAGATAAAATCCCGCCGCTTCGGTGTCCAGCTTAGCCCCGTGTATTGTCG
>NZ_QRKJ01000034.1:0-1901 GCF_003471905.1 Collinsella sp. AM16-21 | reverse complement strand
GGCACGTGCAGACCTTTCGTCATGGCCTCCTACCTTTCTTTCGGGCCCCTGTCAGGGCCGATTCGTTAGCGCCCCTCCGTGTGAGGCGTTATTGCTGACGACATATTTATATCCAAAATCAGTCCATACTTCCACCTCGCCCCCGAACGGTTTTATATGAGGGGTGAACGGCATACACATATACTTCACGCATGGCACACTTTGATATAATAAAGTGTATTTACGTGCTAAAACGCGTTTTCAGTCCAAATAGCAAATGGAACTTAACTTTATTAAACCACCCTCAAATTGCATATTTCTAATAAAGCTATGAATAGAATTAGCGATTCATACCGAGTCTCAACCATTTTCATTTTTATTCAGAAAAAAGTTTGTCCTATTCATTTCTGGTATGCATATTACCGTTTACCAGACGCTTGGTACCGTTCACCGGAAGTTCAGTATAAGGCCCAACGAACACCGGCTCGCCTTACGGCCTCATTTGTAACAACTTGACTTCTCGGTATAGAAAAACAGACCCGCTCCCCTCATGGGAAACGGGTCTGTTATCGATAATCGTAGACAGATTTGAGCGGCTTTGAGAGCCGTCGGAATCCTAGCGATCGAACTCCGCCAGTGCCTCGCCCAGAAGCCTCAGGCCCTCGCGAAGAACGTCTTCGCTCGCGCAGTAGCCCAGACGCGCGCCGCAGGGAAGCTCAAAGCGGCTGCCGGGAACCAGCAGCACTCCCCTCTCGGCCAACAGGCGCTTGCAGAACTCCTCATCGTCCTCGGGAATATCCAGCTGGATAAACGAGGTGGATACGCCCTGCGGCGCCGTCCAAGAGACGCGGCTCTGCGTATCGATCCATGCCTGAGCGATATCACGGTTGTCAAACACGATCTTGCGGTTGCGCTCAAGGATCTTATCCTTGTGCTCGAGCACGTAGGTCGCCAGGGCGTCGTTGAACACGCCGCCGCAGATCATGGTGTAGTCACGATAGGTGCGGATGCTGTTGGAGACCTCTTCGTTGGCCACGACCCAGCCCACGCGAGCCGCAGGCGTCGAATAGGTCTTGGACACCGAGTTGGTGACAATGGCCTTCTCGTACACGTCGGCCATCGATATAAAGGACTCGGTGTTCTCGAGCGGCAGATACACCTCGTCGCACAGCACATAGGCGCCCACCGAACGGGCGATCTCGGCAATCTGGCCGAGCGTATCGGCATCGAGCACCGTACCGATGGGGTTCGATGCGTTATTGATGCAGATGAGCTTGGTGTTGGGGTGAACGAGGTGCTTGAGCTGTTCGATATCGGGCTTCCAGCCGAGCTCCTCGCGAAGCTCCCAATACTCGACCTCGGCACCGAGCGTACGCGGAATCTCATAGAGCGGCGCATAGGTGGGCCACTCGGCAATCACATGGTCGCCGGGCTCGACCACGGCCATGATGGCGTTGAGGTTCGCGCCCGTGCAGCCGTTGGTCTGCAAAATGTGATCGGGATTGACCTCGCGACGATACAGCTTGGCGACTTCGGCCTTAAACTCCGGCGAACCCTCGATCCAGCCGTAATTCATCTTCTCGCGATCCAGGCGCTCGTAGAACGTAGCACCGTCCTGCTCGTCAAGTGCGCGAAGCTCACCCATGGTCAGCGACGAGATCGTCGACTGAGCGATATCCCAGGTAGCACTCTTCTCCCAAACGTTGAGCCAATCCTCAACGCCAATTGTCTTGATATCCATGGCCACCTTATCTGATCTTAATTTAGCGTCAATAAACATGAATGGGACGGTGCGAAAGAACCGCACCGTCCCATTGGGAGACATCTAATGTCAGCTAGATGTTTGTAGTAAGACCTGTACGGGTCTTTGAAAACCTTAGAGGTCCTCGCGCCAGAAGGGCATGCTCATGCAGCGCGGGCCG
>NZ_QRKJ01000033.1:0-2028 GCF_003471905.1 Collinsella sp. AM16-21 | reverse complement strand
TGGTTTAAAGCTGGCCGCTGCGCGGCCAGCAGACTAAAGTCTTGAATAAAGAGGGGACCTCGTTTCCGAGATCCCCTCCTCCGTCTATCTATAGAAATAGGCTTTCAAAGCCTTAGGCCAAGAGCTTGCGACCGGACTCCTCGATCGCGTCAAGTGCTGCATCAGCCTCGGCGGCATCCGCGCCCTTAGCGAAGATGTACAGCTTAATCTTGGGCTCGGTGCCAGAAGGACGGACGATACCCTTGTTACCACCCTCGAGATCGAACTCAATGACATTAGCCTTCGGCAGGCCGTTCACGCAGGTGTTGTAATCCACGACGGCCTCAATCTTGGAACCGGCGAGCTCCGCGGGCGGGTTCTCGCGCAAACCAGCCATGATGCCGGCCATCTTTGCCGCACCCTCAGCGCCCGGATAGCTTAGCGAAATCGTCTTGTTGTGATAGTAGCCATACTTCTCGTACAGCTCGTGCATCGCATCGGCAAGGTTCTTACCCTGGAGCTTGTAATACTGCGCCATCTGGCAAATCAGAAGCGAAGTGCTCACGGCGTCCTTGTCGCGCACGTGGTCGCCGGCCAGATAGCCGTAGCTCTCCTCGAAACCGAAGATAAAGCGATCGACCTCGCCAGCATCGGAAAGAGAAGTAATGATGTCGCCGATGTACTTGAAGCCCGTCAGGCAGCGGCGAAGCTCAAAACCGTACTCGTCGGCCAGAGCGTCAACCATGGCGGAAGAAACGATAGTAGTAACGGCAACCTTCTTAGTGAGGTCCTCACCGCGGGCAGCACGGGTCTTGCAGATATAGTCGAGCAGCAGAACGCCCATCTCATTGCCGGTCAGCAGCAGATAGTCATCGCCATTTTTAACGGCAACGCCAACACGGTCGGCGTCGGGATCGGTTGCAAGCAGCAAATCAGGGTGAACCTGCTCGCAGAGATCGATGCCCTTCTGCATGGCCTGACGGATCTCGGGGTTAGGATACGGGCAGGTCGGGAAATCGCCGTTAGGCTCCTTCTGCTCGGGAACAACCGTGACATCGGTGATGCCAGCGCGCTCGAGCACCGTAGTAACGGGAATGAGGCCGGTGCCGTTGAGCGGAGTGTAGACGAGCTTAAGCGGAGCGCCAGCGATCTCCTCGGCAGAAAGGTTAGTCACGCCGCGCGCGAGAACGGCGTCGTAATAACGCTCGAGGCATGAGCCTTCGATCCATTTAACCAGACCCTGCTCAAGAGCCTCATCAAAGTCCATGGACTTCACGCCGGTGAATGTATCGGTCTCGGCGATAGCCTTAGAAATTGCATCGGCGGCCTCGCTGGTGATCTGGCAGCCGTCGGGGCCATAGGCCTTATAGCCGTTATACGGTGCCGGGTTATGACTAGCGGTCATGCAAATGCCACCGGAGCACTTAAGATCACGGACGGCCCAGGAGAGCGTCGGCACAGGAGAAATCTTGGGATAAACGAGGGCAGTCACGCCGTTTGCTGCAAGAATGGCAGCCGTCGTCTTAACGAACAGCTCACCTTTATTGCGGCTATCGCGAGCGATGGCAACCGTTGGATGCTCGAAGGTCGCATTGAGGTAGTCAGCGAATCCCTGGGTCGCACGACCGACCGTATAGATATTCATACGGTTAGTGCCCGCACCGATAGTGCCGCGAAGGCCGGCAGTACCGAAGGCGAGATCTTGGAAGAAAGCATCGGTGATGGCGTCCTCATCACCCTGCTCCTTCATCGTGTTAAGCTCAGCGAGGAGCTCCTCGTCCTTGACATTGGCAATCCAAGTATCAAGCAGCTCATGAACATCTGCCATGTGAGTCCTTCCGTCACAATCAATAAAACGACCCGTGTAAAAACAGGACAAGCGCAGCAGTGCGCTAAAGCAAATATTAGTCCATTGAGAACAGAGAACCGACCAAAGAACGGTGAACGTCTATATTCAGCGGTGGATGATTAAATTGATTTAATTGCATAAGGAATGTTGCCTGTAAACGCAAAAAAGGGGGAGGCCGCGAGGCCTCCCCCTTCTTCAAG
>NZ_QRKJ01000032.1:0-2379 GCF_003471905.1 Collinsella sp. AM16-21 | reverse complement strand
CCAGCTTTAAACCACCCGCTACGCGGGTGGAGACAAACGGCTTTACAAAGCCACCCCTCCGACCGATATTGACGATTGTTCAGGCCGTCAAGAATTCGAGTCGAAGGGGTGGTCGCCATGGCCCAGAAGGCCTACAGCCTTTCCCACACGAAGTGGATGTGCAAGTACCACATCGTGTTCACGCCGAAGTATAGGCGCAAAGTGATCTACAACCAAATCAGGAGCGACATAGGGGAGATCCTCAGGAAGCTGTGCGAGTACAAGGGGATCGAGATAATCGAGGGGCACCTGATGCCCGACCACGTGCACGTGCTGCTGGCGATCCCGCCGAAGTACAGCGTCGCGAGCGTCATGGGCTACCTGAAGGGGAAGAGCTCGCTGATGATATTCGACAGGCACGCCAGCCTCAAGTACAAGTTCGGCAACAGGAAGTTCTGGGCGGAGGGCTACTACGTGTCCACCGTCGGCCTGAACGAGGCGACGATCGCCAAGTACATCAGGGAGCAGGAGTCCCACGACATCGCACTGGACAAGCTGAGCGTGAAGGAGTACGAGGACCCCTTCAAGAGGGGGTGATGCCGCCGGTTCGACCGGCGCGCCACGGGTCAAGATGCACTAGGCCTGGACGAAGTCCGGGCCCGCGCCTTTAGACGCGAGCCCGGGGCCCGTGGGTTATACCCTAAGAGCAAACCACCCTTTTTAAGGGTGGTTCTGATTGCCTGCATGTCCTCGGCAGCATTTGCCCAAATGGTGAATGCTGGTGCCGGCAGGTTGCCGAGTGTGTATCGCGGGTATACCTCATGCGTACCATGATCCAAACACTGTGAGGTGTCTGCGCGTGTGCGCGATAATTCATTTTGGAACTGACGGTTGGCGCGCTCGCGTCGATGAGGACTTCAATGCCGATAACGTTGCCCGTATCGCCGATGCCGTCGGCGAGTTGTGGCAAAAGACCAATCCGGGCAAAACGGTATATATAGGGTTCGACACTCGGCCCCTGGCGCGCGAGTTCGCTGAGCTTGCGGCGGGTGTGCTAGCAGCGCACGGGCTAGACGCCGTGCTCGCTTCGCGACCTGTTCCGACCCCTGCCCTTACGTGGGCGGCGGCTTATGACGGTGAGGCGTGCGGCGCGCTCATGGTGACGGGGTCCCATCATCCGCAGGGTTATCTGTGTCTCAAGATTCGCATGGGTGACGGCTCGACCGCCAACCAGGATGTCATCGAAGAGCTCGAAGAGACCATGGCTCCCGAGCCAATGGGGATCGAGGGGCAATATCGCACCGCGGATATCATTCCTGACTATATGCAAGCGGTGGCATCGTTTGTCGATGCCGAAGCCATCCGCGCCGCGCACCTGCGCGTGGTTGTTGACCCCATGGGCGGCGCAGCCCAGGGCTATCTAGCCGACTTGCTGCGCGAGCTTGGCGTTGAGGTGCACGAGATTCACGCCGGGCAGGCGCCTGACCAAGAAGATATCTGCCCCGACCCCGTTGAGCCGTGGGTGGACGCTTGCGAGCATACGGTTATCGAGGACGGAGCTTGCGCTGGCCTGGTGACCGACGGCGACGCCGACCGTATCGGCGCGGTTGACGAGCGCGGCAGATATATACATCCGCATCAGATCATGGCGCTCGTTTTGGGCGACTTGGTTCAATTTCGTAATTTGGAGGGGCGCGTCGTCGTCAATCTTTCGTGCTCGACGCTCGTGCGTCGCATTGCCGAGGCGCTTGGCTGCCGCGTGACCGTCAAACCAGTCGGTTTCAAATATATAGCGGCAGAGATGAAGAAGGGTGGCGTCCTCATAGGCGGCGAAGAAGCCGGTGGTATCGGCATCGCCGCGCATATGCCCGAGCGCGATGGAATCCTCGCCTGTCTGATTCTGTGTGAGCTTATGGCAAAGACGGACGCGCCTTTGGGTGTTCTGGTCGACCAACTCGAGGACAGATTTGGTAAGACGAGTTACGGTCGACGCGATTTGCGCCTTGAGGCCGAAGATGCCGAAACGTTACGAACCCTGCTGCCGGGCGTAAACCCCAAGTCGATTTGTGGCAAGGTACCGCAAAACGTTAGTCATATGGATGGCTTGCGTTTAGCATTCGAGGATGATACGTGGCTGCTGGTCCGTCCTAGCGGGACCGAACCAGTGGTGCGCGTCTACGCCGAGGGGTTCTCAGTGGAAGAGCGTGATGAGTTGCTCGATGCTGGCTGTGCTTTAGCTAGGGGAACGTATCCGCTTTAACCATGAGACTGCCTTATATAAAGAGATGCTCGGCGAGCGGTAGTTAACGGCTGGCAAACGTTAGTCGGATCCCAAATTGTGTAGGAAATGTGTACGCCCAGATTCCCGCCCCCGGCGCCCCTCCGGTCTGGCAATATATC
>NZ_QRKJ01000031.1:0-2887 GCF_003471905.1 Collinsella sp. AM16-21 | reverse complement strand
TGTTAGCGTCAATATATTTTTCACCATTTTCACCAACGTATTTTCGCCAATCGCGCCAACGCGGATGCGCCGGATTCGCCAACGCGGATGCGCCGCTTTCGGCGTCTAGGCTCCCTCCTCCTTCCCGTCCTCACCGCCGATGGATACGTCCTTCAGGCGGTATGACCGTCCCGTTATCTTGATCATCGCGCAATGGTGGCAAAGCCTGTCGGCCACCGCCGAGGCCGTGACGTTGCTGCCGAACACGTCGCCCCACCTGCCCACCGGCACGTTGGTCGTGACGATGGTCGACCGCTTTAGCGCGTAGCGCCTGTTGACCAGCTGGAACAGCAGGTCGGCACCCTCCTTGCCGATATCGAGGTAGCCGAGCTCGTCTATTATCAGCAGGCTGCAGTGCTCGTAGAACCGCATCCTGCGCGCCAGCGCCTCCTTCGCCGAGGCGTGCTTGAGGTCCTCGACCAGCCTCGAGCAGTCGGCGAAGTACACCTGCTTGCGGGCCATCACCGCCTCGTGGCCTATGGCTATCGACAGGTGGGTCTTGCCGACGCCCGGGCTGCCGACGAGCACGACGTTGTCGCCGCGGTCGATGAACTCGAGCGTGGCCAGCTGCTCGACCAGCCCGCGCGGCACGCTCGGCTGGAAGCCCCAGTCGAAGTCGGCCAGCGTCTTTATGTAGGGGAAGTTGGCCATCCTCGTGCGGCGCTCGTCGTCGGCGCGCCGCTTGAGGGCTATCTGGGCGTCGGTGAGCTCGAGCATGGCGTCGACCAGGCCCTTCCTCCCGTCGGCGACGAGCCTGACGTACTCGGGCACCGACGACGCCATGCCCTCGAGCCCCAGCTCCTCGAGGTTGGCCGCCAGGCGGTTGAGGGGGCTGGCCTGCACGGCGGCGCTCACAGCGAGCCCCCTATCGAGTCGAGCAGGCCGAGGTTGGCCGCGGCGGCCGCCTCGATGTCGCCGGCGGCGTCGCCGAACCACCGCTTGCCGGCCATGGCCTCGGCGTAGTGAGCCGGGTCGTAGGCCGGCCCGCCCGCCACGTGCGTGGCCACCAGCTCGCCGCCGACGTAGCAGTCCATCGCGCCGCCGGGCATGCAGACGATGCGGGCGGGCCTGCCGATGCAGCGCCTGGGCACCGACATGGGCTCGCCGTGCGCGCTCACCAGCATCGTGGCCGGCACCCTGGCCACGCGCACCACGTCGCCCATCGCCTCCTCGAGGGCGCGCAGGTTGCCGACGGGCAGCAGCGCGTCCTTCTCCTCCATGAACAGCGCGGAGGGCGGCAGCCCCGTGGTCTCGTTGGGCTCGGAGTTGCTGGCGTCCTCGATCCGCGCGACGATCTCGTCGATGTCGTCCCAGCCGTCGAAGTCGCCCTGGTAGGCCATGAGCCGCGACAGGAAGCGGTTCGACGACTCGACCTTGCCCTTCGTCTGGGGGCTGCGCGGGCGGCACAGCTTCAGCTCGAAGCCGGCGGCCTTGGCGAACTCGTACGCGCGCTGGACCTTGAGGCGCCTGCCGCCCTTGACCGTCACCAGGGCGGACATGTTGTCCGTGACCCACTCGCGCGGCACGCCGCCGAGCCTCGCGATCGTGGCGTACATGCACCTGACCAGGTCGTCGGTCGTCCTGGTCCTCGACCGGATGAATATGTGCCTGCGGGAATGGCCCAGCGTCGCCGCGAACACGTTGAACTCGAACAGCTCGCCGTCGCGGTTCGCCATCTTGACGGACTCCTTCCAGTCGAACTGCAGCTGCAGTCCGGGCGGCGTCTCGAAGCGCGGGTGCGGCTCCGGGCCGCCGGAGGCCCCGACGGCGATGCCGTTCTTGCGCATGAACTGGGTGAAGGCGTTGTAGCCGGCCAGGTCCTCGCCGGGATACCTGTGCAGCAGCCACTCGTGGATGCCCTTCTTGGTGACTCCCGGCAGCTGCGCCTTGGCGGCCACCTCCTCGATGTGCGCGTCGAACGAGCCCGCCCTGTCGCCGCGCCCGTCGTGGGGCCGCCCGCCCTCGGCCCTCCAGTACGACGCCACGGTGTGCCTGTCCTTGCCGTAGCGCTTCGCTATGTCGCTGAAGTTGGGCTTTATGCCCGCTTCCCTGTACATGTCCAACTCTCCGATCAGGTTCTTCTCCGCCACGGCCCGCTCCTCCCGAAAGCATCGTTCGCTCGTCGATCGAAGCGTAAGCCCCGGCGTTGGTGGAAATGGTGAAAATGCGTTGGCGCAAATGGCGGGATTGCGTTGGCATGATTGGTTATTGAGCGTTGGTCAAAATGGTTGTTTTTACAGTAGCGCTAACACCGGTGGGCGTCCTCTCGTCGAAGACGAGCCCGTGCCTGAGCAGGAACTTGGAGAGCCGCTGCTTCGAGCGCGAGAGGTCGTCCCTCGCGTCCTCGAGCGCCCTGGTCAGGTCGCGGGCGGCCTCGCACTCGTCGTCGGGGACCCACACCTCGACCACGTTGCCGACCGACAGCATGCGGGCGAGGAACTCGGCGTCGTTGCGGTCGTTCTTCCTGCGCCTGTCCGCGCTGGGCTTGATCATCTTCGAGACGGCGCCGACCACGCAGTCGACCCCCAGGCCGGAGAGCCTCTTCTGCAGGTCGAACCCCGTGACCCCGGACTCGTACACGCACCTGGCCCCGGGGTCCACGGAGCGGACCCACTCCGCGACGGCGCCGGCGTCGTAGCCGAAGGTCGCGGCGCGCACCTCCCCGGTCATGACGTCGAGGGAGACGGCCTTTATCGAGCGGGCGTGGACGTCGAGGCCGACGAAGGTGGTAGTATCGAGCATGGGAGCCCCTTCCATGAATGCGGCGTGGCCGCTGCGGCTGAATTAGACACTCACCATTGTCGGCCTAATCCGCGGTCTTTCATGCAGCAGGGGCTCTCAATGTTTT
>NZ_QRKJ01000030.1:0-4331 GCF_003471905.1 Collinsella sp. AM16-21 | reverse complement strand
CTCCTCGCGTTCTTCTCGGTGGGCGGACTTGCACACGGCCTCATGACCGGCGAGCTCACCGGTGCCCTGGCGACGCCCCTGGGCTGGGTGCCGCTCGCCTGGCCCGCGCGCCTGGGGTCGCTCGTGGTGGAGGCCTTCATCGACGCCGCACGCGCGGCGGGCCCTCTCCTCACGACTGCGCTCGCTGGCCTCGCGCTCACCCTGGCAGCCGCCGCCGTCCTTCTCGCCTGGTTCTGCCGCTTCGAGGACGGGAGGGCAGATGCGTAGGAAGGCGCTCGCCGCCATGCTCGTCCTCCTCTCCGCAGCGCTCGTCCTGGGTGGGAATGCCCTGCTCGACGCTGCGGACGACAGGGGCAATGTCCGAGAGCTCCAGCTCATCTTCTTCGGGCGGGAGTCGGACGGCGAGGGCTGGCTCGAGATCGAGGCGCGCGGCGGCTCGGGCGTGCGCTACCACGCGTGCGACGCGGCCGAGGCGCCCGCGGCTGCGCGCAGGGCTCTGGACCGCTGAGTGCGGCGCTAGTACAATTCCGACGAGAGTTTCAGGAGGTCGAACATGGCGAGGATACTGGCAGTGGATGATGAACGGGCGATCCTCGACGCGCTCGCGCGCGTCCTCGGCCGCGACGGCCATGAGGTCGTCAGGGCGGCCGACCCGACGACAGTCCCGGGGATGGACCTCTCGCGCTTCGACCTCGTGCTCTGCGACGTCATGATGCCGGGGCTCGACGGCTTCGAGCTCGTGCGGCAGATCCGCCCGGACTTCGACGGGCCCATCGTCTTCCTGACCGCGCGCGTGGCCGAGGAGGACGCCGTGGCCGCCTACGGCCTGGGCGCCGACGACTACGTCCGCAAGCCCTTCGGGGCCGCGGAACTGCGCGCCAAGGTCGCGGCCCATCTACGCCGTGAGCGCCGGCCGCGCTCGCACGCCCTCTCCTTCGGGGAGGTGCGGATCGACCTCGGGGCGCGCGACCTCGCCGTGGGCGGCGAGACCGTGCCGCTCACTCCCACCGAGTACGCCATCTGCGAGTACCTCGCGCGCCACCCCGGGCAGGTCATGAGCCGCGCGCAGATACGCGAGGCGGTGCTCGGCTGGGAGAGCGACGCCGACGACGCGGCCATATCCATGCAGGTCAGCCGCGCCCGGAGGAAACTCTCCGAGGCCGGCGCCGATCCGATCGCGACCGTCTGGGGGATGGGGTACAAGTGGCAGCTCTGAGGACCGGGGCGCGAGGTCGCGGGGGCATGCCGCTCTCCTTCGTCATCGCGCGCTACTTCGCCTACGCGTTCGCGGCGGTCGCCACGGCGTGGCTCGCCTCGTTCATGGCGCTCTCCGCGGCGATCAATGCGGGCTTCGTCTACGAGGCAAGCTGGGGGCCGGCCAATGCACGCGAGGTCGCGGAGGGCCTGGCACGCGACGGCGTCTGCGGGCAGCAGGACGTGCCGACGGCGTACCGCTACCTCATCCTGAACAAGGACGGATACGTGCTGATGACAGACCTCGAGGGCACGCGGCTCGAGGACGCGACGGAAATGGCCCGTACGGCACTCGCCGCTGATCCGGGCACAGTGGAGATCGAGGGCGGGGGCTCGGGCCTCACCTACGCCGCGTTCCCGCTCAAGGACGGCGGGGCATGCGCGCTCGTCAGCGAGTACCTGCCGCAGTGGGTCTCGCGCGATCTCGCCGGCCTGCTTCCCAACCCGCAGAACCTCATGCTCGTCGGCGTCGCGGCGGGAAGCGCGCTCGCGCTCGCGCTCGTGGCGCGCCGCGCGAGCCGCGTGATCTCGCGCAAGATGGCGCCGCTCGCGGAGGCGGCGGGGCGCGTCGGCGCGGGGGAGCTCGACTTCGCGGTCGGCAGCACCAACGTGCGCGAGGTGAACGACGTCCTCGCCGCGATGGACGCCATGCGGGCCTCCCTCGCCGAGTCGCTCGAGGCCCGCTGGGCCGCGGAGCGGGGGCAGCGCGAGCAGGTGGCGTCGCTCGCCCACGATCTCAAGACGCCGCTCACCGTGCTGCGCGCCAACGCCGACTTCGTGGCGGAGGAGCTGGAAGACGAGAAAGACGCCGACCTCGCGGCCGCCGCGCGCGACATAGCCGGCAGTGTCGAAAGGCTCGACGGCTACGTGCGCCTGCTCATCGAGGCCTCGCGCGGGTCCGGCGGGGCGGAGAGGGCCCCCATGCGGCCGGCCGAGCTCTGCGAGCAGGTCCTCGCCGAGGCCGCCCAGATCGCCCGGGCGCGAGGCGTGACGCTCGACGCAGCCACGGGCCCCGCTGTCGCGGGCGCGCCTGAGGCCCCACTCGAACGAACCACCCTGGCGCGAGCCGCCGCGAACCTCGTGGCCAACGCCGCCGAGCACGCGCGCTCGCGCGTGGTGGTCTCCTGCGACGTCGCTGGTGGATACCTCGTCATCGAGGTCGCCGATGACGGACCGGGCTTTTCTCCCGCCGCCCTCGAACGCGGCTGCGAGCGCCTCTTCACAGACGACTCCTCTCGCTCCTCGCGCGACGGAGGCCGCCATTACGGGCTCGGCCTCCACGTCGCCTCCGAGGCCGCGAGCGCCCACGGGGGCTCCGTCTCGCTCGCCAACAGCCCCTCGGGCGGCGCGGTGGCCACCATCGCGGTCCCCCTGTGCGGGGCCTGACGAATCAGGCTCTCACACTGGCATACCTCGCAACCAAACGCTTCCCGGATAATTCATGAGGCCGTACTCGTATTCGAGCCTGCCTATCTCTGCGGCAAGCGCCTCCGTCATGTAGAAGGTTTTCGTGCGGCCCGTCGACTTCGCCAGGCGGTCGTACCTGTTCGCGAGGTCCTCGGGGGTTCTCAGGGCTGCGGTGGCGGTTGCCATGATGCACCTCCCGGTTAGATGTAATACGTGTATTACTTTCTATCACATCACCCGAACCCCGCACCGGCGTACGGTCGTATCTGCTATTTTACCTTACATTTTGTCAACCGGCCCATGCTCGGCTTGTTCAGCCAGATTAAATCAACTGTTAAATCAATCCAGGCCTGTAGGGGGCGGTGGAAATCTTTCGAGGACTGGGGGCGCCGTCCCTGGGTCGGCTCCTCGATGGCCGCGGCTGAATTCCCCTGCCATCGGCTGCGTGGGTTCCGGCACGGGGCTCTGGCGCTGCTCGAACTGGGCGCAAGACTCGGCTGTTGGTCGTACCGGACGGCATACGTTTTGAGACCGGCAAGCTGATGCCGGCTCGAGGACAGCGGCCCGGTGCACCGGGCCGATCGATAGCGGTCTCAGGTTCACAGCGCAGCTTCTCAGGGCTCGCATATATAGGAAGACTTGATTGGCAATCGATTTTAATGAAGTCGGCAGCGCATGTCAGAGTTTTCAACAAATTTAACATGCCACCCTTTATATCCGCACGCGCGTAATTCAACTCATAAGGACCGGCTATCCCTTACCAGTGACACAATCTCAAACGCACAGAACAGAATCATCAGTCCAATCATCGCATAAGAGGCAGCCGAACCTTCAAGCACTATTCCACAAAGAACAATCTCCGCGCCGCCAATAAGAACTGTTATCAGGCGCTCTGCCTTTTTGCTCTCGCCGCTCGCATAAAAAGGCGGCAAAGCGCACAAGATCACATATAGCCCGGGAAGGGAATACAGGATCGATAGTCCAAGCCCCCCATCAACCGCAGTGCTTTGCGTAAGAATCAACTGAACCCAAACGGCAATTATCACTGAGCAGGTTGTCGATAAAAGAAGACTAGAAATATAGCACGCAACAAAGTCCCGTCGCATTCGAACAGAGAAATCCGCGAACTCTCTTCGCCGCGTGGAAACAATAAGGTACACAGAAATTGCAATAGAACCAATCAGGGAAAACAGCGGAACAACCAGCAATTCAAGCTTATTACCCCATCGATCAACCACACCCCCACTCCAATGAGCGGGAATTGTATCAGGGAGGACTGACCAAGCCGCCCATAGAATCAGAAATGGAAGAATAGAGAGGATGAAAGATGATAACACTGCAGTAATTTTTTTTGAGGCTCTCATCGATTCCGCATCTCCTTGCGCGCCCACATTCCACTCCGCCTTAAATCAAGTATACGTTTTGAGACCGGCAAGCTGATGCCGGCTCGAGGACAGCGGCCCGGTGCACCGGGCCGATCGATAGCAGTCTCAGGTTCACAGCGCAGTTTCTCAGGGCTCGCATATATAGGAAGACTTGATCGGCAATCGATTTTAATGAAGTCGACAGCGCATGTCAGAGCTTTCAGCAAACCGCAGGTAAATTCGTATACCAAAAATTGGTACCTTGATTATCGACTTTATCCGAACACCTCCCACATTCATCCGTAC